>JAPLWZ010000112.1 GCA_026396335.1 Microcaldota archaeon
GCATCAACCTGATAAAACAAGTCAGGAGAACTGCAGGTTTCCGAATTAATGGCACTATTTCCATACATGTTGACCCAGGCCCAGGCGCACTTTTTGCCTGCCGCGACTTTGGCGAGCACGCGGAAAAAACAGACGTAATAGTGGCAACACACAATCACATAGACCATATGAATGACACGAATCTCATCATTGAGGCGATGGCGGACGGCTGGAAAGTGAAGAAGAAAGGAATGTTCATTGGCTCGAAGAGCGTGATTGAGGGCGACGAGAACAATGACAAGGGAGTGAGCAAGTATCACCTTGGCAGAATGGAAAGTTATAAAGTGGCAGAAGCCGGCAAGCGGATAGATATTGCAGTCGGCAAAGGAAAGGCACTTCTCCTTCCAACGCGCGTAAAGCATGATGACAAGACGGGATTCGGCTTTGTGCTTGATATGGACGGCGTGAAAATTGGCTATACATCTGACACGGAATATTTCGATGGAATAAGTGAGCAATACAAGAACTGTGATTTGCTCATTGCAAACTGCCTGAAGCCGGAAAAAGATGGAATACCGGGCCACCTGAACAGAGATGACACAGTCAGGCTCCTTTCCGAAGCCGCGCCCAAACTCTGCGTGCTCACTCACCTCGGAATGTCAATGCTAAAGGCAGGGCCGGAAAAGGAAGCCGCGAAAATTGAGAAAGAATCCAAAGTAAAAACAATTGCCGCAGTGGACGGAATGAAAATAGACGTAAAAAGCCTGAAGATTTCCTGATTTTAGCCTGCTTTGGTTCAGCCAATGCCAATCAGTCCGAAAACAAGCATCATTATGCCGAATGCGAATGCGAGCCAGGCAATATTCATCTTGTGCGCGACACGCAAGAGCACCCTGATTGTGAGATAGCCGAATACGAAGCTTGATACTGCGAGCGCGATGCCCTCTGAAATCGGAATTGCCGAAATGCCGCCCTGTGCTGCCCACAGCACAACTTCCGCGATAAATACGGTCGGAATGGAGAGAATGAATGCGAGGTGGAATGCTGATTCCGAGTCAAAGCCGCGCCAGATAAGCCCTGTTGTGCTTGTGCCTGCGCGCGAAACTCCGGGAATTGTTGAGAGCCCCTGCAGTGCGCCTGTGAGAATGCCATCTTTCCATGTGACTGATTCAGTTGTGCGCCACCTGTTTTTTGCCTGCGAAGTGAGCAGGAAGCCAGTCACAACAAGCCCGGCGCCCATGAGAATCATGAGCGCGCTTGCGTCAAGAGTTGGCAGGAAAAGTTTTTCGATCAGAAGAATTGGCACGCCGACCACGCCTGTGAAAAAGAGCGCAGTCACCACGAACCCGAATTCAGTGTTCTTGTGCTTGTCATACGGAAGGGGGGAGCGGAAGAACTTGCCCCACGATGCAATAATTTCCTTCCTGAAGTAAAGCGTGGCTGCTAGCATGGTGCCAAGGTGCAGGAACAGGAGAACAGATACTACCGATGTCGCACTGCCCCCGAATACATTCCTGTAAAGAATCGTATCCATTGTCTTGGAAGAAAGCGGCAGCCACTCGGTTATTGCTTGCACTAGCCCGAGTATTATGACTTGAATAATATCCATAAGTCGGGGTTAGCGGCGGAATACATTAAATAACTTCTTGCAAACAACTTGCCGAGATAAACATGGCAATTTGCGACAGATACGGCAAAGAAACAGAGGAGAAGTGGCAAAAGTGGTGGGAGGAGCAGAAAACCTACCATTTTGACGAGAATGACACTTCACGCCCAGTCTATACGCTCGACACTCCGCCGCCGTTCACCTCTGGCGCGCTCCACATGGGGCACGTGCTTTCCTACTCATACTTTGACTTTGTGGCGCGCTACAAGAGGATGAAGGGCTTCAATGTCTACTACCCCCAGGGCTGGGACTGCCAGGGGTTCCCCACGGAAACAAAGGTGGAGCAGAAACACGGCAGAAAACCGCCAGCGGAATTCAGAAAGCTTTGCGTGGAATGGACGCACGAATTCATTGGAAAGATGAGGGGGCAGATGCAGTCGCTCGGCTTTTCCGCCGACTGGCGCCACCAATACAGGACAATGGATCCCGAGTATCACAGGAAGGTACAGCTTTCGCTTCTCAAAATGCACAAGGAAGGGCTGGTTTACCGCGGCGAGCACCCGGTTTACTGGTGCACGAATTGCTTTTCCGCGCTTGCGAAAACGGATACAGAGGACATAGAGCGCGACAGTGAGTTGCACTACATTAATTTCACACTCGCGGGCAAG
>JAPLWZ010000014.1 GCA_026396335.1 Microcaldota archaeon
AGCACACGCTCATCATCCAGGAAACATGCCGCGCATCACTCGGCGTTGTCTGTGGCGGCGGCAGGCTTGAAATGCCTCTCATGAAAGCAGGCACAAACTTCTACAAGAAGCACGCGCAGAACCGCAAGTGGCCGGTCAACCGCGGTGTCCACATGTCAGCTTACACTCACCCGTTCGGCGGAAAGCAGCACCACAAGGGTCGCGGCAGCGCAACCTCTGCAAACGCGCCGCCCGGAAGGAAGGTCGGGCACATTGCAGCCCGCTCTACAGGCAGGAAGAAAGTGCACGTAGAGGAAATGAAGATTGGAAAGGCCTCAAAGGTCGGCAAGTCCAAGCGATAAGTTTCATGAGGTATCATTATGCCAAAGCTTGACAAGTACCGCGGAAAAACGACAGAGGAGATGACTGGCGTCAGCGCACAGGATGTGCTGCCCATGCTCACCTCCCGCGCACGCCGCGCACTCAAGAGGGCAATGTCGAACAAGTCGCTCGACGTAAAAAAGCTCATGAAAAAAGTCACTGCAATAAAGGCGAAGAACCCTGGGAAAGTCATAAAGACGCAGGTCCGCGAGGCAGTGATCATCCCCGAATGGCTCGGGCTCACATTCGCAGTCCACAACGGTAAGGAATGGAAGAACCTGTTCGTGTCAATTGACAAGCTCGGATACCGCCTCGGCGATTTCGCGCACACGACAAGCAGAGTTCTCCACTCCGGCCCCGGTGTAGGAGCAACGAGAGGCTCGAAGTTCATCCCGCTCAAGTAAGTGATACTCATGGCAGACTACGCATACCAGCCAAAGAAGAAGAAATACTTCGCAAAGAAAGGCGAAACCGTTCCGGCAGTGGTGCAGCCGCGCATCGCGCGCGCAAGGATCACCGGCGTGAACGCGTCCTACAAGGATTTGGCAGAAGTGTGCAGGAGCGTGAGGGGCAAGAGCCTCGAGTACGCATTTGATTTCCTCAATGATGCGGCAGTGAAGAAGAAGGCAATTTACTTCGCGCGCCACAACACGGGCAAGGGCCACCGCAAGGAGCTCGGCGGCCGCATCGGCGGCTTCCCGGTAAAGTCGGTGAAGATCGTTCTCGAAGTGATAAAGAACGTGGCTGCAAACGCAACCAAGCTTGGAATTGACTCTGCAAAAATCGTCCACATAATCGCAAACAAGCAGGACACTTACCCGCGCATGTCCCCGAAGGGAAGGCGCATCGTCCACAACTACGAAACGGCATTCGTGGAAGTGGTTGTGGCAGAATACCAGCAAAAGCTTGCCGAAACAAAAACTGAAAAGAAGGCGCACGCAAAAGCCGAAGCGAAAAAGGCATTCGATGCAAAGTCGACCGGCATAAAGGCAGTTGAAGCAAAGAAAGTTGAAGCTCCAAAAAACGCAGAGGTTGAATCAAAAAAGCAGGAAATGTCCTCGACAGACAAGCACAGGCCAATCGAGAACAGGAAGCTTGACTCTGTGCACAAAGAGGAACAGCGAATTTAACGAGTTTGAGAGTGACTTAAATGGCTGACAAAGGAAAAGCACAGGAAAAATTCATCGAGGACGCGATCACGCGCTACCGAATTTCCAAGTTCCTTGAGACCGAGCTTGACCGCGCTGGCTACTCCCGCGTGGACATACAGCGCACGCCAATGGTCACAAGAATTGCAGTTGAAGTCACAAACCCCGGGCGTGTCATTGGCAAGCGCGGAAAATCCATACAGGACCTCACCGACGCAATTCACAACCGCTTCAAGATTGAAAATCCGCAGATCTCCGTGGTGGAGGCAACGAATGAGAATCTCCACCCCCGCCTCGTGGCAAAGAAAATCTGCAGGTTCATAGAAATGGGCAAGAAAATCCGCGCAATCCTCCACGCAGGCCTGCGTGACATCATGCGCAGTGGCGCACTTGGCGCAGAAATAGTCGCATCAGGAAAAATTGCGGCAAAAGGCGGCAGGTCAAAGACATTCCGTGTCATGGGCGGCTACATCCCGAAGGCGGGCGAGCCTGCAAGGCAGGTCGCAGTGGCGCACGTTACAGCTTACCCCAAATCAGGCGCAATCGGCGTTCTGGTTCGGATAGTCCTCCCGGGCACAGTATTCCCCGACAAGGTGCTTGGCACAAAGGTTGAAATCTCAAAGGTCATCGCGGCAGCAGACGACATCACCTCATCCACTCCGAACGAGGTAATCCAGAAGGTGGTGCCTGTTCCAATGAAGAAGAGGCGCCCGATGCAGAGGAGAAGGTAATTTTCATAAACGGTTGGTACAAATGGCAATCATAAAAAAATCAAAAATCAGGGAAATGCAGGACGCAGAGATGCAGTCCAAGCTCTTCGAGTTCCAGAAGGAGCTCAACAGCGAGCGCGGAATGATTGCAACGGGCGGCCGCACAAGCAACTCTGGCAAGATTAAGCAGCTCAAGAGGTCAATCGCGCGCATACTTACTATTCTTCACGAGCGGAAAATCGGAATCGTGAGGAAAGTCAAGGCAGCAGTCGGCAGCACAAAGGCGGTCGTTGCAACCGGCGCAAAGCCGGCAGCACCTGTTGCTCCTGAAAAGAAAAATTGAGGTGGAAAAAATTGGTTGATATATGCCCGAAATGCGGATTGATAAAGGAGATCTGCTCCTGCGACATCCTCGAAAAGGAGGAAACGCAGAGGATCAGGGTCTACGCGACAAAAAAGAAATTCAAGAAGCTCGTGACCATTGTCGAAGGAATCGACAAGGGGAAAATAGACGACGAGGCGCGAAGGCTGAAGCAGAAACTCGCATGCGGCGGGACCGTGAAGGAAGGATTCATCGTGCTGCAAGGGGATCAGCGGAAAAACATCAGGAAGTTCCTGGTTGACTCCGGCTACCCAAGCGAGCACATAATCGTCCTCGATGGCCTGCAATAAAGTCCGCAGATGTGATTTGCATGATAACTCCGGAAAATCTCCGAGTGCATGAGTTCATCGGGCTGAAAGCCACCGTGAAAAAGAGCGCGTCAGCGCCCCACAAGGGCCTGGCAGGGCTCGTGGTGGACGAAACCAAAAACACAATCGTGCTGCGCGGAAAGGATGGCGTGGAAAAGATCGTTCCGAAAAAGGGAACGGTTTTCCGATTCATTCTTCCGGGCGGGAAAAAAGCCGACCTGGACGGAAACGCAATCGCGTTTCGCCCGTTTGACCGGCCGAAAAAAGTGAAATGAAAGTGAATTGAAGCTTGAAGAAATGCAAAGAATTGTGACGTGATACAAATGGTTGACGCAACAAATCGGAAAGGGGCAATCGTTACGCGCGGGCACATCAAGTCCGGCACAGTAGTCTCCGACCGCTCAAAAAAGACAGTGGTGGTGGAATACGACTCACTCGATGTCTTCCCCAAGTACAAAAGGTACGCAAGGAGCAAGAGCCGCCTTCCGGTGCACAACCCTGACTCAATCGGCGCAAAACTCGGAGACATTGTAGAAGTCGCAGAAACGCGCAAAATCTCAAAGACAAAATCATGGATAGTCACAAGGATACTCAAACAGGCGGCCGGTTTGGTCGTGCTTGACAAGAAGGGAGGCCGCGCACTCGACGTTGAGGCAGACCGCCTCAAGAAGTCCGAAGTGAAGCGTGACGCTCTCCCGCCACAGCCGCAGAAGGGCGAGAAGAAGGACAGCGATTGAAAGTTGATACTATGAAAGGACTCGGAAGCAAAATAACAAAGGGATTGCAGACCGGCTCAAGGCTTATCTGCAATGACAACTCGGGCGCAAAGATAGTGGCAATCATCGGCATAAAGGGCGCAAAGGCAAAGCGCGCCATGTACCCGAAAGTCGGAATCGCCGACATCATCACAGTCGCGGTGAAGAAGGGCACTGCAGCCATGAAGAAGAAAGTTCTCAAGGCAGTGGTGGTCCGCCAGAGGCAGACATTCCGCCGCCCGAACGGCACCCGTGTTTCATTTGAAGACAATGCCTGTGTCATAATCGATGACCAGGGATTGCCTGTCGGAACTGAAATCAAGGGAGTGATTGCCCGTGAAGTGGCAACCCGCTTCCCGAAAGTAGCAGCAATCGCAGCAGCAGTAGTTTGATGCAAAACAAAACGTGATATTCATGGAAAACTCGATACAGCCGCGAAAACAACGCAAGTTCCGCTACAACGCGCCCCT
>JAPLWZ010000093.1 GCA_026396335.1 Microcaldota archaeon
GCCGTATCTGCAAGCTACCTTTACAATTTTTGCAAGAACAAGGCGCCAAAGAAATATTTCTCAATCGGAAAAGTTTACCGGAACGAGGCAACAGACTACAAGCACCTCGCGGAATTCTTCCAGGTGGAAGGAATCGTAGTATGGGAAGGCGCAACCTTCCGAGACTTGCTCGGCTGCTTGAAGGAATTCTACAGCAAACTTGGATTTGAGAAAATCCGCTTCCAGCCATCATATTTCCCCTATACTGAGCCCTCGCTTGAAATATCCGTTTACTTTGAAAAAAAACAGCAGTGGCTCGAATTAGGCGGCGCAGGCATATTCCGCCCGGAAGTTTCAATCCCGCTTTGTGACCGCTACCCGGTTCTTGCATGGGGGCTGTCGCTTGAGCGCCCATTGATGCTCCTTAATGACATGGACGACATACGCGACTTCTACCGCTCGAACGTCGGGTGGATCCGCAGGCAAAAGATACAATAGCCACAAGTTTCCAATAGCTATAAATAGTGTTTGCGCCTGAATTTTAGAACGGTGGTGGGTGTGAAAAGTTTCTTCAAGACTTATACAGATGGGGGCATCGCAGTCGCAGCAGAGGCGAAAAAAGAGCTCGCACGCACCGAGTGCGGCGACAAAAGGCGCGTGTTCTTCCTATTCCACTACAAACTGCTCCCTTTTCTGAAGCGCTCTGAAAGTTCAATGAACAAACAAGCCGACAAGGCGATGGACAAGGTCAGGGACCAGAGGAATGCATGCTCTCCCAATTATCTCGAGCAGTATATCTACACCAATCTTCTTATCAAGGTCGACAGGATGGATGAAGCGGGCCGTTCGCTTGAATCACTTATGATGCAGGACAATACGCCCCCTGCGTATGTGGCAGCCGCAATGGTGGTTTACAGGATGCTTGAGGCGGGCAAGGAAAAGAAAATCAATGAAACAGCCGCTTACTTCAATGGAAAAAAACCCGGGTACAACCAGCGGGCAGACAAGTACTTCAACATAGTTTCGAAGCTGGAAGAAATGATTGTGGCGGGCAAGGCGCTGCTTGCTGAAGCGCAGGCGGAAAAAACCGCACCCAGCGCGCTGAAATTCAACTTCAAAGTGCCGAAGCAAGAAAATCTTGTCGAGAAAGCTTATTTCTACAATCTCAACGGGGCGGATTTGAAAAACGACGCAAAAACCGATGCGAAAAAATAGCGCAATCTATTATGCTTAAATAGCTCCTTTTCTTTTTCTAACGCATGGCCAGTTTCATAGGCGCATTCATCCTAGCGTATCTCTTCACAGCCTCCTTTACTGACACAGTACAGCTCAACGTCTCACCGGTGCAAAAACTGGTGGACTACGAATACAACCTGGGCTTCACTGAAATTCTCCCGGGCACCCTTTACAACGGCTCAATAATCGCGCACTGGGCCGTTCCCCAATCAGCAATAGCCGGGCTTGAGGGAAGGACAGTGGCGGTTAAAGTGACTGCAACAGTTGATGAAAATTCGAGCGTGTTTTTCCCAGTTCTCTCAGGCATAGAGGCAAAGGAGGCGACAGTTTACCTCAAGTGCCATGTGGAGTCTGGGCAGTGCGCAAACGATTCAATCCTCTCAGCAGAAATTCCCGTTCTCGCATCTGCAAAACCAGACACAGCAAGCGCGCCCAACATCAGCC
>JAPLWZ010000012.1 GCA_026396335.1 Microcaldota archaeon
CATCGTGAAGCGGCTTTATGCCTGAAACGAACTTGTCCATGCTGAATGAGGTGGAAAAGCCTATGATGAGAAGCATGAGGACAAGCGCAATCGTGCCGAGTGTGAGCGCGGAATTCACGCGCGAGGACTCTTTTATGCCGAACAAGTTGATGAGCGCAAGCACGCCTATCATAAGGGAAGTGGCTAGCGGGAAGATTGCGCGCACTTCAGGGAAAAAGATTGTGAGGTAGCCTGTTGCTGCAACTGCGAAGAGTGCAATGTCAATCGTGTAATCGAGCATGAGCCCCCAGCCGCCTATGAAGCCGGCGAGCCTGCCAAATGCGCGCTCGCCGTAAACCGATGCGCCGCCTGCCACAGGTATTGCGGATGAGAGTTCTGCGTAAGACAAACCTGTGAGAACGTAGACAAATGCGGCGATGAGGATGGCAAGGGGCATTGAGCCGCCTGCGTATGCTGCGATCAATCCGAGCGCAAGGAAAATGTCCGCGCCAACATCGGCAAAGCCCATGGAGAAGCTTCCGAGAAGCGCCATTTCCTGCTTTAATTTGCTTGGCATCGCCGGTATTAGTTTGCCTGGTTGTATTGATAGGGGTAGATCCGTATTTTCACTCCTGGTCGCTATGACTCAGATAAAATTACTTCTTTCCTCCTCCTAAATAGAGATAAGCGGAATATACTGCCTCGACTGCCTCGCCTACGCCGACAATTGCCTGCTTGAAGCGCGTGTCGGATACGTCACCGGCTGCGTAGAAGCCCTGAACATTTGTTTCCGAATTCCTGTTGATTTTCACATAGCCATGCGAGTCGATTTCAACTCCGACTTCCTTTGCCATTGCTGAAAGCGGTGTGTGCCCGATTGCAACAAATACTACATCCAGCGGAAGCGCCGTTGAGCCATTGTGCGGCTTGTCAAGTGTCACGCTGCCCACTTTCTTTTCGCCTTTCACTTCCAAAACATTTGTATTGTAAATGATTTCTATCTTTTTGTTTGCCAGCACCCGCTCGTAATTAACCGGCTCCGGGCGTATCTTGTCGCCCCTGTAAATCATATACACTTTGCTCGCCCACTGCGTGAGCACGAGCGCGTCCTTTGCCGCGCTGTCCGAGCCGCCGATTACCGCAGCTGTTTTTCCCTTGTAGAATGCGCCATCGCAAAGCGCGCAGTAGTGAACGCCCTTGTTCGCGTACTCTGCCTCGCCTGGCACGCCTAACTTTTTCCACTGCGTGCCGGTTGCAAAAAGGATTGATTTTGATTCGTAATTTCCGCCATCAGATGCCACGGAGAATGTACCATCAGCCTTTCTCTTTATCGCACTGACTTTTTCGTCCTTTATTTCAACAGAAGGGTAAGCGCGCGCGTGCGCTTCGAGCTTGTCGGCAAGCTCCATGCCTGTAAGCGAAATGAACCCGGGATAATTTTCCACTATATTAGTAGTAGTGATGGTGCCGCCGCGCATTTCGCCCAGGACAAGCACTTGCATGCCCATCCTGCCCGCGTACATGGCGCCGGCTAAGCCCGAGCAGCCCGCTCCAACTATCAGCATGTCGTATAGCATGGTTATCGTCTGACTTACCCTGCAATTGTTTTTATGCCTATACGCCCCATCCACACACATGAGATGCCCTTTCTGCACTCACACTGAAACGGATGTCATTGACACCCGCGACACGGATGACTACAGAATCCGAAGGCGGCGCGAGTGCGCGAAGTGCAAGCGAAGGTTCACCACTTACGAAGAGGTGGAAAAGGAAGACTTGTTTGTCATAAAGAAGGACGGAAGGCGCGAAAAGTTCGACCGCCACAAACTCTTGAACGGAATACAGCGCGCGTGCGAAAAGCGCCCTGTTCCCGTAGAGGAAACGGAAGAAATCGCGAACTGGGTGGAAGCGCGCCTGAGAAAGGGCGACAAGCAGGAAGTGAAGACTGATGAAATAGGCGAGCTTGTGATGGACCGGCTGCGCAAGGTGGACGAGGTCGCCTATATAAGATTCGCATCAGTATACCGTTCGTTCGCGGATGTAGAATCATTTGAGCAGGCGCTGAAGAACCTGAAGAAAAAGAAATAGGCGAGGCATGACACCATGAAACCCTACATACAAGTCGCATTGTTTTTCGCGCTTACCCAATTGCTGGGAATTTACACGGGCGTCATTCTTGTGAATGGCGCAGTGAGCAATCCGGACATACAGGCACTTTCCGTTGCGCCAATCGCACAGCAATTTCATCCGCGTCATCAATTGTATTCTTCGCGTTCGCGCTTTCAATGCTAGGCATGGACTTTGCAACAGCGATAGTGCTTGGCATGGTGCTCGGGCTTGCGCTTGCTGCCGTGAAATACTTCAAGGATGAGGCAAAGAATGCCGCCGCAATCATTTCAAGTGCGGGCGTTGCCGCGCTCTTCGGCTTTTCGCTTGGCTTCCTGCCTGCAGTGGTATTCATCGTGATGCTTTCGCTCTATGATTACATAGCGGTATTCAAGACAAAGCACATGATTACAATGGCGCGCGAACTTTCCACGAGGCAGCTGTCGTTTGCTGTCACTGCCAAATCAGCGCCAAAGAGGATGCCAACTGAGCCTGAGCCGGCGTATGTGCAGCGCGCAAACAGGGAAGGCGAGCGACTGGACCTTGGCACTGGCGACCTGTCCGTGCCTGCGATGATTTCCGTGTCCGCCTATTCACTGGGCCCGAACGGAATGATCTACGCGATTGCAGTCGCAATCGGCTCCACGCTTTCGCTCTACGCGCTTCTCAAATTCGTCTCAAAGGAGAGGGTGTTCCTGCCTGCGCTCCCGCCGATTTGCCTGGGAGGAATGCTTGCGCTCCTCATAGTGAAATTGGCTGGCTTCTGATTTTTTCTTTTCAGCCTTGCCTAAATCTTCCCGACTAGATCCAGCCCTGGCTTCAGAGTTTTTGCACCAGGCTTCCAGTTCATGGGGCAGACTTCGCCATTGTGCTCTTTTACATACAACGCAGCCTGGAGCTTGCGGATTGTCTCATCAACCGAGCGGCCAATCGAGTTGTCGTGGAACTCGAATGCCTTTATCGTGCCCTCTGGGTCGATGAGGTAGGTGGCGCGAAGGGAGAGCCCCTCGTGCGGAATAAGCGTGTAGTAGGCGGTGCAAACCCTGCGCGCCGGGTCTGCAAGCATGGGAAACTTGATTTTCTTTATTGTCGGCGACTGGTCGTGCCACGCGGAGTGCACAAAGCCAGTGTCAACTGATACAGAAATGATTTCCGCTCCAAGCTTCTGGAATTCTGCGTAGTGGTCTGCCAACTCGCCCAGTTCAGTGGGGCAGACGAATGTGAAGTCAGCCGGGTAGAAGAACAGCACCACCCACTTGCCCCGGTAATCTTTCAATGAGATTTTCTTTATCTCGCCGTTTATGTAAGCGTCCTCTGTGAAATCAGGAGCCTTGTCGTTTATGTTCACCATATGAATGCACCTCGCCAGAATACCGCCAGCAGCATTTTTTACCCTTTCCACTGATAGATGGTGTTATGAAGACAGTTCTTTTGCTTGCACTGGTGTTCTTTGCAGGCGTATTTTTTGCCGCGGATGCGAATGCAACGGCGAACTTTGCGGATGCGGGCGCTGTTAGTGCTGCAGCACCTGTGCCAGTGCCCAAATGGGCAGCAGGATGCAATTTTGGAATAGAGCGGAAGATTTCAAGCTCGAAATGGATCACCACAGTCACCAGCACAATTTCCAATAATGGAGGAGCCGCATGCAGCATGAAGAACCTCATTTTCGAGGATTATTTGTCTTCCGAATTCGGAAAGCCCTGGGAGATTTCCTACTCGCCGCAAATCATCAGGATACAAAACCGGAGCGTGCGGTTCTTGTTTGCCGCATTTGCGCCTGGAGAAAAGAAAACCCTTGTTTACGGCGTGCCGTTTTACGTTTCAGACCTGCACATTGGCAAATTCACGCAAGGGTTGCTTTACCCCGTGAAAGATGAGAATGAAAGCGTGAGGCAGGCGTTTGCCCCTTCGGTGCGCACGGTGGCAGGCTCGGATTCGTCCTATGACGCCACAGTCACAATAACCGCGGTCGGCGTGTTCATCATCCTATCTTCCGGCATTGGAGTAATCTACTATTTTGAAAGGAAAAAGAAAGAGAAAACAGATTCAGAAAACGGCAAGAAAGAAAATTAGCTACTTCTTCTTTGCCATGCGCGCCTTTTCCCGCTCTTCGCCCGCTGCCACGGCTTTTTTTATGTCCTCGATTACCTTGTCAAGCGTAGCCTCGTCAAACCCGTGCGCAAGGCAGCCCTGCCCGAGCGTTTCGTAAGAGGAGAGCCCGCAGCCTATGCAGTGGAAGCCGTACTGGAAGAGCACTTCGACTGCCGCAGGGTAGTTCAGTATCAGTTCGCCGATCATTATGTCGCGGTTTATCTTCAGTGGCATGTGTGAAACGTGGCTCGGTGCGCTCTTAAACCTTTCTTCCCATATTCCCGTCACAGAGAGGCTAATGAATATGGAAGATTACGAAAAGATGCTTGACCGTGCGCGCGCAGCGCTGCCTGAAAAGACACAGGCATTCGAGCGATTTGAAACACCCGTAATTGAGTCCTTCCAGCAGGGAAGCAAGACGATCATCAGGAACTTCGACGCTATCTTGCAGAAGATAAGGCGCGACCCGGCAATACTTGCAAAATATTTCTCAAAGGAATTGGCTGTGCCTGCCACAATGGAGGGCAACAAGCTCGTGCTCAACGGAAAATTCTATGACAGGAACCTGAAGGACAAATTGCAGGCGTTCGTGGATGCCGCAGTTGTCTGCAAGGAATGCAAACGGCCTGACACTAAAATAATCGAGAGAGAAGGAATAAAGACAATGGTTTGCGAAGCGTGCGGAGCACGCTCGCCGATAAAGTTCTAATAAGGTGAAATTTATGCCAGACGCAGAACGCTCGGCGGCGGAAGGCTGTCAGTGCAATGCAAGGACGGAAAGGAGCGCATTTGCAGGATACCCGGCAAAATACGCAGGAACATTTGGGTGCGCGACAATGACATTGTGATTATCGTTCCGTGGCAGATAGGCGGGGACAAGAAGGGCGACGTGGTCTGGCGTTACAACAAGATGCAGGCCGAGTGGCTAAGACGGCAGGGGCACATACAATAGTGGCTAAACTAATTTTCAAAAGGAGAAAAATAATTAAAGAAAAAGAAGAAAAAATCAGCCGGCTCACGCCCACTTTTTGCTGTTTACCAGAGCCCTTTCACCATTGCCTCTGATTGCTTCTTTGCTTCCTTCCTCTTATAGTGATTCATGCTGCCTCCCATGTTAACCACCTCTGACAGGGGTTCACAGATAGCATTTAAACGTAAAGATTATCCACAAATGAGTAAGAAGGATTTATGCAAGTGATGCTATTTCTGCTGCACCTGAGGAGCCATCAAATGAGACATTCCATTTTTTCACTTTCAACGCGCGCCTGAAGAATGGTGCGTTTGCCACGAATGTTTCCCCTTCTCCGCCCTCGAGATGGGGGGAGACTGCTGGTTTGAGGCTTTTCAAGTACTTCACGAACTGCCCATCAAACTTCCTTGTGAGCATTCCCTTGTCCAGCCCTTCCGCGGCAACTGCAACTACGTAAGATTCGAAATAGCGCGTTTGTTCGCTCAGGAGAGTTTCGCCTGTTCTCCAGATGGGCGCGAATGAGCGGATGCCAAGTTCGTGCGCGATCCTGTCCACGCGCTCCTTCTGATATTCGCTTTCAATTGCGCCTGCTGCCACGCCGTCAACTTTCATTTTAAGGAGTGCACTCTTCATTGCCGCTAACTCGCCTTTTTCTCCCTCTTCTTTTTCCTTCGTTCCATCTGCTTCCACGACAGTTATCTTCATGCCCATTTCCTTTGCCTGTGCCTTGCACCATTTCACGTTCGGATGATGGAACATCGTCGAGTATTCTGCCGGGACAATAGTAAGTAGTTCCACTTCCCAGCCTGCTGACTGGCAGGCAAATGCTGCGAACACGGAATCCTTCCCGCCTGAAAATAGCACTGCGACTTTCATGGCATTATGAGGATGAATTGCTTTTTAAACTCTTCAATACTATTTCACGACTGACAAAATAGGGGCGTGTAGCTCAGCGGTAGAGCGCGTCGTTCGCAACGACGAGGCCAGGGGTTCAAATCCCCTCTCGTCCATTAAAAGCAAAAGCCTTTTTCTGTCTTCCATTAACGTGCTTTTTTAAACACTTATTATCATGGTTTTCACATGAACGTGTTCCTCGGCAAGAAAGAAGACATTAAGAGCGCAGCAAATGCGCTGAAGAAACTGCCGAAAAACAAATTCGGCATGACAAAATACCTTAGGGCAGTAGAGCTGCTTGTAGGAAAAGATTCGAAGATAGCGGGCAAGACCAACAGCTGCGACAAGATGGTTTTCCAAGAATTGCTCCCGATCAAAAAAGGATTGGAAATTCAATTTGGCGCGCACGCACAGGATGAGGCGGTACTGCGATTGTGGAACCTGGTAGCTGAAGGCAAGCAGGGGCAGATTACCGCCTGGCAGGCATTCAGCATGCTTTACGACGCACCGGTACAGGCGCAGGCGAATTCAGTCATGTTTTCCAGCTTTGCAAAGGAAACGAAAGATAAGAATGAGAAGAAGGAACTGAGCGCGATTGCCAAAGCGTGCATCGCGCACAGCCGGGCAATGACCAAGGCAGGCAGATTGCTGCTTGACAAGGTTGCGGATGAGCTTATCGCTTACGCGGAAACGATTGTGGAAAAGAAAAAGTAATCCTGTTTTTTGAGGAGTTCGGGCCCGGGCTGAAGAGGGGAAATAGAAAAACTACTGATAGGGGAACGTCTGCCCTTTCCGCACGATAAAGGTGGGATCTGAAAAGACGAGTTTCCTGTTCCCGCCAATATTCGTGCCCCAGAGGTTGTTGTGCATATCGATGATGTTAAACTTTTGATTCATTTCGTTTATGAACGCGGTTGCCTGCGCCTCGAGGCGCGGCGGCAGGTCTATGACGTAGGTTTTCCGCATCCGGATGAACCGAGTCACAATGAAGCCTTCCGCGCCGTTTTTCCGGGTAAAACCAAGATAGGGCTCAGGCACAATGATGTCGGGGTACTTTCCAGGGTTTTTGCCGATAGTTTCCTGCATTATGCGAAGCATGATGAACTGGGAGTAAGAGTCATCCACCAGCGCATGGAAAAAATCCCCGTGCCGGCTGGTCAGCCCCTTTTTTACGTGAAGTTCGATCCCAAGCGCAGAAACGGTTACCTTCCAGGTGCCAGCGTTTGAGAATCCGCCGTCAACGCCCTTAGGCACAACCACCATGCCTGGAAAAACAGCTTTGCGGGAGCTTGCCTCATGCGCGTCCAGGAAATTCCGGATGGCGCGCGGCGCTGCCC
Source organism: Microcaldota archaeon (assembly GCA_026396335.1). Taxonomy (GTDB): domain Archaea; phylum Micrarchaeota; class Micrarchaeia; order Anstonellales; family Anstonellaceae; genus UBA10161. The sequence continues at coordinate 7,378 of JAPLWZ010000012.1, forward strand.
TGGCAATTTCCTTAAATGACTTGCTCATGATGAGTTTGTTCATTTTCCCACGCTGCGTTTATGCTGAAATGTCTATTTAAAACTAGTGGCTAAAAGAGGAAAAAATAGGTAAGCATAAGAACAATAAAAAACAGAAATTGGCGCCCTCACAGGGGCGCCCAAGAGAAAAAAGAAAACTTACAGGTAGTTCAGCGCGTCCATCTCGACCATTTTCCTCGACTCGGTTTTTGGCTCCGCGTTGAGGTATGGGTTCTTGATGCCCGTCACGATTGCAGTGCAGGTTATTGTGTCCTGCATGCTCGGGTCAAGCCTTGCGCCGATCTTCACGTCCGCGTTCAGGTCGAATGAGGAGGAGATCTTTTCTCCAATCTCAATTCCCTCGCCCAGTGTCAGGCCAGTGCCGCCGTTTATGTGCAGAAGCGCGCCCTTTGCGCCCTCTGTTGAAACGTCAAGCAATGGCTGCTCAAGCGTGCTCTTTACCACGCGGTCAATCCTGTCGGTTCCGTGCCCTTCACCAAGTGAGAGGAGCGCGAATCCGCCGTTCTCCATGACCGACTTCACGTCTGCGAAGTCGATGTTCATGAGGGACGGGAGCATGATTGTGTCCGCGATGCCCGTTACCGCCTTGCCAGTTATTGCGTCTGCAAGGTTGAATGCGTCAGTGATTGGCAGGTTCGGCACATAGGAGACGAGCCGGTCGTTCTCAATGACGATGACCGTGTCAGACTTTGATGCGAGGCGCTCTATGCCCCACTTTGCCTTCTGCATTCTTGCCCTCTCGAGCCTGAAAGGCATGGTGACAACGGATACAACCATTGCGCCCTGCTCCTTTGCGATTTCCGCGATCACAGGCGCTGCACCAGTTCCCGTGCCGCCGCCCATTCCCGCGCATATGAAAACGAGTTCCTTTTCGGAGATTACTTCCTTCAGTTTGTCCTTGGACATTTCCGCGCATTTGGTGCCCACTTCCGGGTAGCCGCCTGCGCCGAGTCCCTTTGTTACAGAGGAGCCGATCAGCACCCTCTTGTGAGCCTGAATCACCTTCAAGTGAAGCTGGTCGGTGTTCACCGCGATTGTCTGCGCGGACTTTATTCCGCCCCTCATCATCCTGTCGACCGTGTTGCAGCCTGCGCCGCCCACGCCGATCACCGCAATTCGGACGTTCTCATTTGACATGAGGTCTTCCGATTGCTTTTTCCCAAGCCCGATTTCTTCAAACATAGTTCCCAACCCCGTTTTTTGTTTTGTCTCACAGCGCAATCATCGCATTTGGTAGCGCTTTTTGTCCAACCTGGTCGCACAAATTGAACATCTGACTGGCGTTTGATGCAGCGTGCGCTCGACGAAAACTAACTCGAACACACTTGCATCATACTGATCGCCGACTCTACTTCGCGGATTAGATTTATATACATTGCGAATCTGCGCGAAAGTGCTCTTTCACGCCTTGAAATTCCACCTAAATTTCCATCATGCGAACGCACGCGTTCGTAGGAATTTTTTTTATCGTCGTGAAAAACTGCAGAGCACTTTTTTAGATTTGGAGCCCAAGGCTTCAAATGGATAAAAAATTATGTCCGGGATTTTTTAGCTGACAGCATAACGGCGCGGAAAAAAAAAGAAAATTATTTTTTGGCAGCTGCCTGCCCAGAACTTTTATTTTTTCCCGCACGAAGCGAGAGCGACGCATAGGCGATGAGCAGCCATCCTGTTAGGGAAACGGCCGCCGCAAGCGCTGTGGATGGCGCTGCAATTGAAGACGGAACGATGCTTTTTTCCTTGTTTGCCGCCTGCGCTTCCGGCTTAGCCGCACTGTCGGCAGTTGGCACAGGCGCGGATGAATGCGAAACTTTTTGAGGAAGCCGCAGCTCATCTTTCTTTTCCAGCGCCATGATCGTGCGGTTGCGCACTACTTCGGAATAATTTGGCGCAAGATAATACGGGGCGGCGCCTCGCACACTGTTCCCCAGCAGATTATTCAAAGCAGATAGATCGCTTCTGCCATAATCCGGCGGATGGCAGAATGAATAGCCAAGAATCGTGGAGTTGCTGGCATTTTTTGCCGCTGCCTCAAGCGCACTGACAGATGCGGCATATTTAACGGCGTTCTCGTAGGAAAAGCCACCTGCGAGCCGCGCGTATTCGCTTCCCTCAACGGCATACGCACCAGTTAACGCGCGGCTGGAATCCTCAAATGATTTCATCACGTAAATGAATTCGCCGGGCGAGCCGCCATAGGCGAAATTCGGGCAGAACGGAGTTGCAAAACAGGCGAGCCTGCAGGTTTCAAATGAGGTGCACTCGAAACGGTCTGTTCCCATAAGGCGCCTGCATTCAGATTCGCCGGAAGCGCGCGCCTGTGAGATATTCAGGATTTTTTCGTGCGCGCTTTCGAAATCCTGCCTAGATAGCTCGCCGTGGTTGCGCTGCGAATAATATTGCCGCAATGCAAAGATTAATTTTTCCCGGTCTGTGAGCGGGATCGGGTTTATTGATGAAAAGTTGGGCAGCAGTATGGAGTAAACCTCGCCGCCGGATGCGATTGCATACGCAGTGCTGTTGTTTGAGTATGTGAAATCATCTATTGTGAATCCGACCCCTTCTGGAACCACGGAATACCCGAATGCTTTCGCCCCCGACGGATAGGTTGCTGCAACAAGTATTCCCGCAAGTGCGGCGATGATAATGAGTGTTGCAGCTTTCATGGAATGTTTTCGAGGACAAACATAATATATAGTATAGGAAGCCCGGAAATGCGGATGGATGATGGCGAGAGAGCCGCAGATGACAATGAATATTAAGTTTCATCCCGCACCCCTGTCATGAAACCGCTGGCTGCGTTTATTTTCGCATTGCTCATTCTTGCACAGTTTTCGTTCGCCGCTGAAGAGGGCGTGAATATGCAAACCTTTTGCCGGAACCTGCTCGGCTTGCCGCAGGAACAGACAGGCGGCGCGGCAAACAACTCCAGTGCCTCAAGCGGATCTGCGAGCAGCTTCAACTTCACCTACAGCAGCCAGTATTATTCCGCACTTGCGGGCCTGCAGGAAGCCAACCAGTCAGTGCAGAACATGAAGAACGCCGGCCTGCCGTATGCGCAGAGCCAGGACCTTTACACGTCTGCGCTCCAGTCGTTTTACGGCCAGGCTGCGCTCGAAACACAAAAGGAAAAGGCGGACTATGGGTTCGCATTGAGCAATACGGCGCAAATAAAGAATATTGCGCTGCAGGCGACAGGTGTCAGCGACGAGCTGAAGGCGCTTGACACGCGGCTTGCAGGTGTGGCGCCGGAGATCAACATCACCGCAGCAAATGCGGATGCTGCTGCCGCGCACAAGGAATTCACAGACGGCAGGTTTGCAGAGGCGAAACCCCTCATCAACAGCGCGTATGACAAGGCAGTGCAGGCCGAGGCAGAAGCCACGCGCAGTAAGGCGCTCCTAGAATCCACGCGCCGCACGCTCGAGGTATTCCTGCAGGACAACTGGCAGACGATTGCCGCGGTTGTTGCAGCTGCCGCAATCATATTTTTCATTTTTCAAAAGCAGATACGCCGCTTCACAATCAATGCGAAGATAAGCGCGCTTACCGCGGAGAGGGGCGTGCTTGAGGGCATGATAAAGGGCCTGCAGAAGGATTATTTCGAGGACGGAAAGATAAACGAGCTTTCCTTCCACATCAAGACGAAAAAATACGGCGACCTGATAAGGAACATCAACAGGCAGCTCCCGCTCCTCAAAGAAGAGCTTAAAAAGCTGTGATGAGAATTCGTGCGCATTAGTGATTTGCATGGCGACAAAAAAAGGGGCAGACCCTCCGAAACCAAAACCCGCAGGGCAGAACAGCACGCACGGCCAGCATATCGATTACCAAACAGGCGTAGAGGGGCTGGACAAGCTCCTTGGGAATGGCATACCTGTTGGCTCATCAGTGCTGGTGGAAGGCGGACCTGGCTCCGGCAAAACAACGCTGTGCCTGAACATCGCGGCGAACCTTTGCAAGCGCGGCAAGAAAGTCCTTTACATGAGTTTTGAGGAGCCGGAAGAGAGGCTGATTTCGCACATGGAATCATTCGGCTGGCCTGCCGAGGAATATGTCAAGAAGGATTTGCTCCGCCTCAAGCGATTCAATGCGCTTGATGTTGCGCGCAGCGTTGAGGCGCTTCTTTCCGAGGCGAAAAAGGAACTGCTCATAGAAGTGCACCCGGTATTTTTCCCGCGCGACTTTGCGCCCGACCTCGTGCTCATAGACTCGCTCACCTCCATTTCATCAGCTTTCTCAGGCGAGGAATCCCGCTTCCGCATTTACATGGAGCAGCTTTTCAGATATCTTGAGAAGGAAAAAATCAGCTCGCTCCTCATCCGCGAAGTGGCAAACCCGGCGCACACAGGCGGGGCTTTTGTGGAAAAGGGCGAGGCGGTTTCCTTCCTTTCCGACGGCATAATTGTGATTTACAATGTGCTTTACCCGTCTGGCGAGCGCGGCGCTGCAATTGAAGTGCTGAAGCTGCGAGGCGAGCCAATCCAGAGGAAAATAGTGGAGATGAAGACCACTGCCCACGGCGTTATCGTCTATTTTGACAAGCCCGTGCCCTCAAGCTGCACACTTACTTAAGAAGATTTTTTTTCTTTCCCTCTTTTTTTATTTCCGCTTTTGCCGCTACTGCGCCCATTGCAGCATTTGCCTTTATTCTTGGCACCGGCGCGAAAACTGCGACGAGCGCGCCTATTATTGCGCCAAGCGCAGGGTAGACGATTAGCAGGGCGGCGCAGATTGCCGCATATGACGGCACGCACTGCGCCGTGCCCTGCTGCAGCATGGAAGAAGGCAGCAGCCTTGCAGCGCCATGCCCGGACAGTGCGAATGCGAAAAGGAATGCCGCGATTATTGCGGCTGATAGGAAGCCCACTTCTGCGCCTGCGATTATTCCGCCTGCCGCGCTACGGGATTCAGGGTATGCAATCGCCTTGAACACGGACCATGCAAATGCGAGCGCGGAAAGCGCAGCAACCAAGGATGCACATGCGATGAGAATGCTGCTTGCCCCCATGCTTTCAGCTTTCACAAGCCCGGCAAGCACATCTATTGCTATGAGAAGCGCAATTCCAAGGAGCGCAAGCGCTGCAATGCCTGCTTTTGCGTGTTTTAGCCTGCCTAAAAGCCCCATATATCCACCATTCGCTTTCCGTCGTTGCATATAAATATCTGCCCCCTGAAGGGGGCAGTTTTACTACATGAAGGACACCAAACTCATTTGGTCAAATGTCTTTTCCACTTCCACAACTGAAATTGAA
>JAPLWZ010000173.1 GCA_026396335.1 Microcaldota archaeon
TCTTCCTCGTGGGTTACGTCAACTGCCGAATAGAGGTACGATAGTTTTAAAAGGGCTTTTAGGGTTAAAAAATCAGGCGAAAAGGCAGAGTGAATGCATGGAAAAAATGAAGCATGAGATAGCTGGCGAAGTGACGCTTAGCGCCACGCCAGGCTCAACAATGAAGAAGTGGCGCGAGATATTCGCAATCACGCAGGCTGAGCTTGCGGGCGTTCTCAAAATTTCGCCCTCCACCATAAGCGACTACGAAGGCAACAGGAGAAAGTCGCCGGGCTCAGGTGTAATCAAACGCTTCGTGAACGCACTCATACAAATAGACAATGAACGGGGCAATCCGATCTTAAGCAAACTCCAGCAGGGCGTGGAAAAAACCGAGCAGTATTTCGAACTCCACGAATTCGCAGCAAGCATTTCTGCAATCGATTTCCAGAAGCTCATAGGCGGAACTGTAGTGGCAAACGAAGACCTGATGAAAAACAAGAAGCTCTACGGCTACACACTGATGGAATCGCTTAAAATCATCCTCGAAATGCCATTCAATCAATTCCCGAAACTTTACGGGAGCATGAGCGAGCGCGCATTCATTTTCACGCAGGTGTCAACGGGAAGGAGCCCGATGGTAGTCATCCGCGTCACGCCCATGAAGCCGTCCATCGTCGTGCTCCACGGGATAAAGGACGTGGATCCGTTAGCAATAAAAATAGCTGAGAGGGAACAAATCCCGGTAATCACGACCAACATGGACATGGTAAAAGTCAAAGAGGCGCTGAACAAAATCTAACTAATAACAATGTGATTCAAATGGTGGCATCAGTCGGCATTGTAGGATACGGCGTATCCGTCCCCAAGTACAGGATAAAGGCAGCGGAGATAGCGCGAGTTTGGGGGGAAGAGGGCGACCGCATTACAAAAGGGCTCGGAGTAATTGAAAAGTCAGTGCCTGACGTTGACGAGGACGCCGCCACTCTCGCGGTTGAAGCATCGCGCAATGCACTCTCATTCGGCAAGGTCGACCCAGTCTCGCTCGGCGCGGTATATGTAGGTTCAGAGTCTCATCCTTACGCGGTAAAACCAACTGCGACAATAGTGGCAGAGGCATTAGGTGCCACGCCTGACTTAACTGCAGCAGACTTGGAATTCGCCTGCAAGGCCGGCACAGCAGCCGTGCAGATTTGCATGGGCATGTGCGCGGCAGGAATGATACGCCACGGCCTTGCAGTCGGCACTGACACTTCGCAGGGGCGCCCGGGTGACGCACTCGAATACACTGCATCGGCAGGGGCAGCAGCATTCATCATCGGCGCGGAAAAAGACAATTTCGTAGCTGAATTAGAGGCAACCTGCTCATACACAACCGACACGCCTGACTTCTGGCGCCGCCAGCACGCGGAATTCCCGACGCACGGAGGAAGGTTCACTGGCGCACCGGCATACTTCAAGCACGTAATGGGCGCAACACAGGCGCTATTTGAAAAAACAGGCACGCGCGCATCAGACTACGATTACTTCGTGTTCCACCAGCCAAACGGCAAGTTTCCGCTTGAAGTGGCAAAGAAGATGGGCATTGACACTGAGAAAGTGAAGCCTGGCCTTTTCACGCCGATAATCGGCAACACATACTCGGGCGCATCGCCAATCGGACTGTGCGGAGTGCTTGACATCGCAAAGCCAGGGCAGAGAATTCTTCTAACATCATTTGGCTCAGGCGCAGGCTCAGATTCATTTTCCATCCGCGTGACAGAAGGACTGTTGGCAAAGCGCGAAGCATACAAGGGCTGGAAGCTTTCGGATTACATAGCGCACAAGGAATACCTTGACTACGCGCTTTATGTGAAGCACAGAAGGAAACTCAAGAGCCTCTAAAAAAATACGTGATATTTATGAGACAAGTTGCAATCGTCGGAGTCGGCATGTCCAAGTTCGGTGAGGAGTGGACACGCGGCTACCGTGACATGTTAATTGAAGCAGGCGGGCGAGCGCTCGCTGACTGCAACTTACACGGCGAGGAAATAGACGCGCTTTACGTGGGCACAATGGCGCCAGGCTCGCTTGTCGGGCAGGAGCACATAGGCGCACTCGTAGCAGACTTCATGGGGCTGAACCCGATTCCTGCAACGCGCGTAGAAGCAGCCTGTGCATCAGGCGGCGTAGCACTCAGAACAGGTTATCTGGCAGTGGCATCTGGCGCACACGACTGCGTAGTAGTTGGCGGCGTGGAAAAGATGACTGACACGCCCGGCAACGAAGTGGCATCCGCGCTCGGCGGCGCAGGCGACCAGGAATGGGAGCTTTTCATGGGCGCCACATTCCCCGGGATTTACGCACTCATGGCCCGCAGGCACATGTTGGAATACGGCACCACGCGCGAGCAGATGGCGGCAGTGGCGGTGAAAAACCACGCAAACGCTGCGAAGAACAAGTACGCACACTTCCAAAACGAAATCACGCTTGACACGGTACTCAAGAGCAAGATGGTCGCATCTCCCCTCACACTCTTTGACTGCTCGCCAATTACAGACGGCGCAGCAGCAGTGGTTCTCATGCCCCTTGACAAGGCAAAGAAATACTCTGAAATGCCGATTGAAATTCTCGCATCCACACAGGCATCAGACGCACTCGCGCTCCACTCGCGTCACTGCATGAGCGAGCTTCACGCGACAAAAGTGGCAGTGAAAAAGGCATTTGAAACAACCAAGCTTTCTCCAAAAGACATAGACGTTGTGGAAGTGCACGACTGCTTTACAATCGCGGAAATAATGGCAATAGAGGATCTTGGCTTCTGCCCCAAGGGGCAGGGCGGCAAGTTCACGGAAGAGGGAAAGACCGCGCTCAACTCGGAAATTTCAGTCAACACATCCGGCGGCCTGAAGGGCTGCGGCCACCCTGTGGGCGCGACAGGCGTCAAGCAGGCTGTTGAAATAGCATGGCAGCTGCGCGGCCAGGCAGAGGGAAGGCAGGTAAAGGACTGCGAAATCGGCATGACGCACAACGTCGGCGGTTCTGGTGCCACAGCTGTCGTCCACATAATGAAGAGAGCTTAACGGTGAACAAAAATGTCATCTGAAAATCTTGCAATAACGTGGAGGCGCCTTCCTGAGCGCTACAGGCTAGTCGGCACCTTCTGCGAGAACTGCAAGACAAATTATTTCCCCTCGAGGAAACTCTGCCCAAAGTGCAGGAGAAAGGGAAAAATCATTCCCAAGCAGTTCGCAGGCAAGGGAAAGGTATACTCATTCACCGAGCTCTCATCTGGCCCCATGGGCTTTGAGCTTGAGGTTCCATACGTACTTGCAATAATAGAGCTCGAAGAAGGTCCGCGCCTCACCGCACAGGTGGTCAGCGTGACTGACAAGGACATAAAGGTCGGCGACTCCGTGGAAATGATCTTCAGGAAAATACAGGAAGACT
>JAPLWZ010000015.1 GCA_026396335.1 Microcaldota archaeon
TGTTTTTCCAAAATGGACGCGCACCAGTGGCACGCATCTGAGGTACCAGGGCGCACTGTTATCGAAATTCAGAAGCCCAACGTCCACGCCTTTGGACGGCTCGTTTGAAACGTTTATCAGACCCAGCCTGAAACCCGTAAAAGACTCTGCGAAATTGAAAAGCCCGAGTGCAAAGCCCGTGAGTTTTTCAGAAACGGATGTTATGGCGCCAATCACTCCGCCATTTGCGTTGTTGAAAACATTCGCCCAGACGCCGCTGAAAACAACTCCTTTTGAATTCCAAGTAACATCCGAGTACAATCCAGCGCCAACAAATCCCCAGGATGTGGCTTCATCTGCGTAACAACTGCTCTTGTCTGCCCCAACAGTGGCACTTACTACGCCTAAACTGACGCCCCTGAGCCATCCGCCGGATCGGCTGAATATTCCCAGTTTCAAACCCCTGTCGCGGAAAGCATCGTTGAGAACTGCCAGACTGACGCCGTTTGATTCGTTTACCATGCTTAAGACCGATACAGACACGCCAGCTATTTTTCCATTGCCAGATATTGCGAAACCAAGCACAGTCCCACGTATCCTTCCTTTATCCTCAATGTCCACCAAGAACGAGGCGGCTCCAAAGGAATTCTTGTGCCTGCTGTAAAAAGGGAAGTAAAGCGTTCTTGCTATTCCGCGGGCTATTTTTGAAGAGACTGATTCTTGTGGTTTTTGGATTGCAATCGATGCACTGTTTCCCATGCCAAAATTCAGATACAACGGATATTTAACTGTTGTTAATTTGCCTGGTGAAATGAGGTAAATGAACTTGCCCCGGCTGATTGACTGCTGATTGCTAGGCTAGTTTTTTTCCAAAAGCAGGCACAAATTACAATGTTCCTGAGAGGTCGGCTCTCCACAAGTGGCGCATTTGTTCAGATGCTTAGCCTTGCTTCCTTTTTGCCTCAGGCGCATGCCGTCTGCGAGTATTTCCGATTGCGAAAGAAACGCCTTTACAATTCGGAGCTTGGTGCCCGGATACTTCTGTTCCGCGCTGTTTAGCATGTCGCGCACGTACTGGCGGAAGGCAAAGCGCGCGTATGGGCACTCCATGAACTTTATTTCAATCCCTTTCATCACTGCATATGCAGCTACATCGCGCTCGGGCGTCATGAAAAGCGGCTTTATGCGAGGGATGAATGTGCCTTCCTCCGCATCCGAGCTGACCGGCGCGAATCTTGCGAGGCGATCGGGCTCATTCCTCAGGGACTTCATCAGCACAGTCTGCGCAACGGCGTCCAGCGCGTCTAGCGTTTTCCCGAATTCGCGGTCAAATGAGACGATTTTGAGAGGTATGCCAAGCTTCTTGCACTCCTTTTTGGCAACCTCGAGAGATTTGTTGCGGTAGCCAGTTATCCCCTCATCTATCGTTATTGCAGTGAGCTTGAAAGGAAGGGACTGCGAAATTTTATGGAGCATGTGCAGCATCACGCACGAATCCTTGCCGCCTGACACGCCAACAGCCACCACGTCGCCTTTCTTGAGCATGTTAAATTGGCGGACAGTGCGCTTCACGCGCGACTCGAACATTTTTACGAAATGAGACTGGCAAAGGTCCATGTTCGCATAGCGAAGCGTTATTGCCGCGGGCTTGCCGCATTTTGTGCACTTGGAGGATCCCATGGTTCAACCGCCGAAAATGACGCGCATTACTTTTACTTCATCAGAAGCAGCAATCTTCATTTCATTTGGCGCGAGCTTCCCATTGACCTTAACCAGCACTTCCTCACCGTTGAGCTTGAGCGCGATGAGCAGCGCCGCTACTGTTGGAGCGGAAGCAGCCTTTGTTTTCTTTCCATCCACAATTATCGTCATGCTTGCCATTTGGATCGCAGTTATGGTGCATATAGCATTAAATAAAATCATAGCGTAGGGAATCCATGCGTAAGGCCGCCCTATTGTTCGTTCTTGCCATTATGCTGGCAGCTACTTTTGCCGAGGAACTGAAGAATCCGGCGCTCGCCTCCGCAGCAACAATAACCGACACTGAGGGCGGCACCGTCACTGTAACAGGCGGGACAATGACCGGGCTGGTGCTGAATATATCCGTGCCGATTTCGAGTGACAGCCAAACCGTGCAGTATGAAGAAACGCCCCAATACGACCCGAACGGGAATCCTTTCATATGGATAACTGAAAAGTCGCCAGGTTCATCGTACCAGTATTTGCGCACCATGAAAATCAGCACCGTTGCGCGCACCACGCAGGATTTGCCGCAAAGCTACATTGTGCCTGCTGAATACTCGCAGTTTTACACGGCAACATCACGCACGCAATCAAACAACCCGAAAATAATGGCGCTTGCAGGGCAGATAACCGAGAATGCCAGCGACCAATTTGAAAAAATTGCGCTGATAGCGATTTGGGTAAACCAGCACACCGTTTATGACGTAAGCCTCGTAGGGCAGGAGCAAAGCGCCGCATGGACGCTTGAAAATGGCAGAGGCGTGTGCGTGGAATACTCAACGCTTTTTGCGGCGCTTGCGCGCTCGATAAACATACCCGTGAAATATGTCACAGGCTATGCATACAGCGAAAAATTCGGCTCCTGGCTCGGGCACGCATGGAACGAGGCGTATATAGGAAAATGGGTGCCGGTCGATTCGACATGGCTGGAAATAGGCGCGCTTGATGCGCTGCACATAGACGAGATTAAGCAGCCGGAGCTTGAAAAGAGTTTTGCGCTCACCGCATATGTTAATCCGCCAGAGGCAAAAATAAACTGGGACACTGCCGGGCGGAGCGGTGCGTTTGCCGAGAATATCCAAACGGACAGCGTAGAATATTCAGAGCCCCGGGCTGACTTTGAACTGAAAAGCGTGGAGCCGTTCCTTGCGCCTGGCGAGAGCACGCTTGTTTACCTGAAGATAAAGGGCAGCGACTACCGGGTGATGCGCGCATTCCTAATGCCTTGCATGAATGAAGCTGGCGAGCAAAGCGTGACAGTGGATGATAATGAGCAATTCATCATACTAAAGCCGAACCAGACGACTGTTGCAGTGTGGGAAGTGCATGCCTCAAGTTCCCTGCCGGCGGGCTACGTATACAACTGCCCGCTTACGCTGAACTCGCCCTATCTTGAGCGCCGCACTGTGGATGTGGGCGTGAATCCGCAATTAAACCACTTGCCGGATTTCAGCGCGCAGCTTGAGAAAACAAATATCAAGCCCGGCGAGGCGGACTCGGTTCAACTGCAACTGCCAGGCACAAGGCGCGGGAAAAACTATTATGTGCTGACGCAGAATGGCATTTACCAGAAGAGGATTGACGCAGGCGCAGGCACAATGCCGTTTGTTACGCAAACAGGGCCGGGGAACAGGTGGGTATATACCGCAGGCGAGGGCGGCAGTTATTACAAACTGGCGTATTCGTCTGCCGGCGAAGCAGGCGTGTCTATAAACAATATGGAAATTTCAAGAGGGCTGCAGGAAGGCGTGGGCGCCATTGCAAGAGCCACCATATCCGCAAAGAATTACCCTGCAGACGTAAGCCTGGTGCTCACTGTCGGAAGCAGGGTGGAAAAAACGGGCGGCACCATAACCGAGCCGACTGAATTTGAAATTGCATTCGTGCCCGCAAGCGCGGGCGCGCTGCGCGCCACGCTGGATGCGAGTTCCGGCAACGCGAATGATGCAAAGAGCACGATAGTGACTGTGGCAGAGCAGCCAAAGGAGGAAACAGAGGCGCAAGCGCATAGAGAAAATGAGACGCCGGCGGCAGGCAGCCCGCAGCAGGGCGCACAGGCAAACCAGCCAGGTGCGTGCCCGCTTCCGCTTGCGATTTTAACAGTTGCATTCATTGGA
>JAPLWZ010000127.1 GCA_026396335.1 Microcaldota archaeon
AGCATGATTTGCTTGATAAGTTCCATACCATCCTCGCCAAGGTCATCCAGCCTTCCTACAAATGGCGAGACAAAAGTTGCGCCTGCCTTTGCAGCCAGGAGCGCCTGATTCACGGAAAATACGAGTGTGACATTCGTCTTGATCCCTTTTTTGCTCAAAACTTTCACAGCTTTCAATCCCTCTTCAGTCATGGTGATTTTTACCACGACATTCTTCGCCCATTTTGAAAATTCAATGCCGTCTTTCACCATGTCCTCAGCTTTTTCCGCAACGCCTTCTGATGAAACAGGCCCGTCCACCAGTTTGCAAATTTCAACAATGGCATCCTTCTGGTTCCTGCCTGCTTTCAAAATAAGCGTTGGGTTGGTGGTGACGCCATCCACAAGCCCGCTAGCAGCGAATCTTCGTATTTTTTCAACATCAGCGCTGTCAATGAAAATCTTCATCAAAATCACCTGCTTGCTTTTTTCTGCTCATTTCTTTCTTGCAATCTCCTCTTTAACAATCGCAATTATCCCGTTCTTGTCAAGCCCATACTTCTTCATGACTTCAGAGCCAGTGCCTGACTCGCCGAATTTCATCTGCATTCCGTGCCTTCTCACCCTGCACGGGTGTGTTTCAGCAAGCGCCTCTGCCACGGCAGAGCCCAGCCCGCCTTTCACCTGATGATCCTCCACAGTAATAATCGAGCCGCACTTTTTCGCAAGCGCAGTCAAGCCTTCAGAATCAATCTGCGAAAGCGTGTGCATATTTGCCACAGCCACGCTCACGCCTTCCTTTTCAAGTTCAGCAGCAGCCATTAATGAGGGAAAAACAGTGTCGCCTGTTGCAACAATCGCAATATCGCTTCCCTCAACAAGCAGATTCACCTTTCCGACAGCAAACGGCGTTTCTAGAGTAGTGAATGTGGGCACCTTGTTCCTAGTGCATCTAATGTAAACTGGCCCCGTGTGCTTCCATGCAGCATAAACAGCCTTCTTCGTCTCCTCTGCGTCGCAGGGGTAAAGCACAAGCATATTCGGAAGGCAGCGCATGAGCGCAATGTCCTCGAGCATCTGGTGGGTTGCGCCATCCTCGCCTACATCCAATCCGGTGTGCGAGCCTTCTATTTTCACATTCGCCTCGCCATAGCAAATCGTGGTTTTGATTTGCTCCCAGTTCCTGCCAGGTGAAAACGCGGCGAATGCGCCGATGAATGGCGTCTTTCCCTGATACGCCAAGCCAGCAGCAACAGCCGCGAGATTCTGCTCAGCCACACCGACATTGAACGTCCTTTCAGGGAATTTCTTTGCAAACGCAGTCAATTGCACCGAGCCCATCACCTCAGATGAAAGTGTGACTCCTGACATATCCTTCTCGCCTATTTCCGCAAGCGTGGCACCGAATGCCTAGCGTGTCGCCGCCTTTTTCAGGTCAGCGGAAAGCGGATCAAGCAAATGCATTTCGCTATTGAGTTTCATGAAAATCATTCCATTCCATTATCCCGGTTCAGCTTCAATTCTTTTTCTTTCCTCGCCAAGCTCAGCAAACATTTTTTCCGCCTCTTCCTTGTTTGGCGCCCTGCCGTGCCACTCGAACTTGTTCTCGGCAAATGACACACCCTTGCCTGGTGTTGTCTCGGCAATGATCATTGTCGGGCGCCCCTTCATTTTCTTTGCATCATCAAGCGCTTTCATGAGCGCAGCATAATCGTGCCCGTTAATAGTAACAGCATTCCAGCCGAATGAGCGGTACTTTGCAGCCATGTCTCCAAGTGGCATGATATCTTCGGTATTTCCGTCAATCTGTATGAAATTCCTGTCGCAAAGCACAACCAGATTGTCCAGCTTGTATTTTGCAGCAAACATAACTGCTTCCCATGTGGAGCCTTCCTGGTGCTCGCCATCAGAAGTAACACAGTAAACTCTCCAGCTCTTCTTGTCCATTTTTCCTGCGAGTGCAATGCCTGATGCAATTGCCAGGCCTTCTCCCAGCGGCCCAGAAGAGTTTTCAATCGCGGGGATCCAGTGCCTGCTGGGGTGCCCCTGGAAGCGCGAGCCTAATTTCCGCAAGGTAAGCGTCTCTTCAATTGGGAAGTAGCCAGCGCGCGCCATTGCCGCGTAAAGTATAGGTGCAACGTGCCCGTTTGAAAGCACAAACCTGTCCCGCTCGCTCCAGTCCGGCTTATTCACATCATATTTCATTTCGTGGAAGTAGAGTATTGAGAAAATGTCTGCAAGCCCCAAGGGGCCGGCAGTGTGCCCTGACTGCGCAGGCAAGAGCATGCGTATGACGTCCTGCCTGATGGTGTTTGCCATGAGCCTAAGCTCTTTAGTAGTATTCAACTTCATGTTCTCCCGCTCTTCCTACGCCGCAAGAGTTTAAAAAAGAAGCTAGCCGCTTTCGGCGTCCTTTTTGAGTTCAGCAATCGCCTTCCCGATATCTGGCTTTGCAAATATTCCGGAGGCGACGCCAATCAAGGTCGCACCAGCGCGCGCAGCGGTTTTCACGGTTCCCATGTCCAGCCCGCCGTCCACTTCCACAACCGCGCCCATTTTCCTTAGTTTCCGCATCTTTTCTTCCATAGTGTGCAGGTATTTCTGCCCGGAAAAGCCAGGATAAACAGTCATGATGAGGACAAATTCCACTTGCGAAAGATAAGGCACAATTTCTTCAACTGGAGTATCCGGTGAGAGAACAAATGCAAGCTTGCTGTTCAGTTTTTTCGCCTCTGCCTGCAGGTTTGCCAGCCCCTTTTCCACTTCGCCTGCAGATTTTTTGCTTTTCCCGCCCCTTCCGCCTGCGCCAGTCAAACTTTCAAGATGAATTTCGTAAATCGCGCCCTTTCTCGCAATCCGCTTCATGTAATCGAGCGGCTTCTCCACCATGAGATGATACTCTACTTCCAATTTCGCAGGAATAGTGGGGAATTTTTCAGGCGCAAGCGTCTCATTCGGAACGAATTTGCCATCCATTATGTCAATCTGCACGCGCGAAACGTAGGGCGCGACAAGCGCGATCTTCTTGGAGAATTCCGCGGCATCTTTCACAAGTATTGCGGGTATTATCTCAACCATGTCCACACCGTCACTCAACCTTCTGCCTTGTATTCTTTTATTACTTCATAAAACGCGCCAGCAGGCGTTAATTTGCTTTTCATCAATTGAAAGCGGTCTGCAGTAAAAGAACAAACTTCCTTGCCCCTATTAGCAACCAGAAAGTCCTCAATGTCTG
>JAPLWZ010000046.1 GCA_026396335.1 Microcaldota archaeon
CAGGAAAACTGGATTTACGCACGTGGCAACGCCCCGGCATTTTCATCGGAAACGCGCCTAGTCTGGTCTGTTTTCCATGAAATGTCGCACCTTTACATGGACTATTCGCTTGATTCAGCCGCCCTCTCATCGCTTGAAGCCAGCTATCTTTCCATAATGAAACTTTCCCGGCTTCCAATTTATTCAGACACCCTGCCTTCCCTCCAGATCGACATGCATCCGCTGCTCGGCCTGTTTGACGAATCCACCTATTTGAAAGGGGCGAAGCCAATTTATGGCCACCCCGAGGAAGGAGAGTGGGAACTTTTCGCCTCTGCCTCCACGGTGCTGAAATTCAGCCACGAGAAATTTTTCGTGCGCGTCAACAAACTCAAAATCAAGAAGCGCGACCGCGCCTTATACGCTGCAGCGATTGATTTCGCGCACCTCACAGTCACCCTTTGGCGGGGCATAAAAGTTTTCCCGGACGCAGTCTATATTAATTTAGGGCTGGCTATTCCTGCGCCGATTGTCTCATCAGAATAGGTGGAACATTCGCCAAAGCAACAGCTGATGAAAAAGAAAAATAAAGAAAAAAAATTACTTCTTCTTACCGGTAGTCATTCTCTTCCTTGCGATGAATGCGATTGCGAGCACTGCAATCACAACCACATACCAGTAGCTGAGCAGGTCATCCTGAAAGTTCGGCGAGCGCACGCTCATGGAAAAGTCAGTAGTGTCAGCAAACTTCTTGCCCTGCGGGTCTTCGAAATTGACCAGGAAGCCCAAGAGCTGATTGCCGGGCGTCGCATCCTTGTCCACCGTGATCACGTAAGTCAGGTTCTGTGTTTCACCCGGCTTGAGTGCCGGAATGTACCTCACAGTGCCGTCAGTTGAGAATGGGAAAAGCGGCCTTATCCGCACCTGCACCATGTCCGCTTCCTGCGAACCGGTGTTGGTTATTGCTATATTCACTTCCTTCTTTTCTCCAGGAAGCAACGGATCCGCAGCCGTTGCGGCAAAATCCGCCTTTGGCTTTATTGGCACGGTGAAGCTGAAGTCAGTGTAGCCTGCGCTCCTGTCCTCGCTCGTGTAAGCAAGGTGCATGTTCAGGGGATAATTGCCGGCAGGCATGTTCTTCGGAGCCTCGATATTGAATGTTGCAGAGCCTGATCCGCGCGCCGCAATGGAACCGATGTCCTGCGTTTGCCCTGCCCATTTTACCTGTATGCCGCTTGAGTCCGCGCTTGCGCGGGCGGAAGTCACCGAGCTTGCGCCGGTGTTCTGGAATGTGACAGTGACCTGTGCAGAGTCGCCAGGGTAAATGTCAATCGGATTTGAAGATGCGACTGACGCAGCAAAGGAAGGCGCGCCGCCGACCTGTATGTTCAATGTGTTGCTGCCGGTGAGCTGTGTGAAGCGCTTCTTGTAGGATATGCCGACTGAAACAGGGTAGGTGCCGCTTGTCGCAAGGTTGTCAACCGGCAGGTAAAAGGTGAATGTGCCTGCCGAGTCCGGGTCCTGGTAGCACAGAAGGTCATTGTACTGCGTGTCAGACCCGCGAAGCGACAGAGGATAGGAGACCGCGACTTGCACCTGCAGCTGCTCAGCGCAGTTGTCGGATTCCATGCTCTTGAGGTGGAGCGTGAGCGCAAGCACATGCCCGGGCTGCGCCGGCGTTTCGGAAAGCGAGTAGTTCACCAGCTGCACGCGCGGATTGACCGACGCGTTAGCAAGCCCGCTGCCTAAGAGCAGGAGCAGTGCGAATACTCCGAACATTTTCATTATTTTCATTTCCACCATTCGAATCACCTTCTGTTTATCATGAGCATTAATTTCCAAATCATCTACGCGAGTTCCCTCTTGAAGAACACCATTGTCAGCGCGAATGTGATCGCGAAGAACAGCAACAGCAGCAGTATGTCGTTCATTATCAGGTAAGCCGGGAATCCCTTGACCATTATGCCGCGCAGCGCATCAGCCGCATAGGTTATGGGAAGGAATTGCGCAAGCCCCTGCAGTATCGGGGGCATTGTCTGCACCGGGAAGAAAACGCCGGAGAGGAACATGGACGGCAGCGAAATCATCATGGCAAGCGCCATGTACTGGTCCTGTGTTTTGGTCATAACTGATAGCACCATGCCGATGCCCGTGCAGCCCATTGCAAATATTGCAATGATGAAAATGATGTCTGTGATGTTTCCGGTTATCGAAACGCCGAAGAGCATGATTGCCACGAGCACAAGAAGGCAGGAGCGTACAACCTCGAGCATGAGGTAGAATATCTGCGTGCCGAGAATGATGGTGACGTTTGAAGTAGGGGTCAGGAAAACGCGCGTGAGCGAGCCGTCTTTGCGCTCGCCTGCGATCGCCCGCCCCAGGCCCATTGTTGCGCCCTGGAAAATAGTCATTGCAAGTATTGCAGGAAGCAAAAAGTCTATGCCCTTTCTCCCGTAACCGTATGGCTCAACAAACTGTATGCCCACCGGGTTTGTCGCCTGCGCTGCGCTTGCGGATATTGTCGAGAATTTGGATTCTGCCGAGCCGATGAAGCGCGCGGAAACCTGGGATGCCTTTGACTGCCCAAGCGCCTGTGCAGCTGCCTGCTGGTAATTGGCGTATATGCCAGCTGCGTCGCGCATCAGCATGCCCTGTGCAGCAGCCAGACCCTGGTAAGAGCCGATTGATTGCAGCACGGACTGCTGGTTGTCACCGGTTGCGAGAAGGGAGAGTGTCGCAGTGGAAAGGGATGCGGGCGTGTAGCTTGAGACTATTTCGTTCTGATCCACCATGTAGCCGAGCGAGTTTTGCAGCCCCTGTATGGTTGCGGAAGTTTGTGCGCTTGATAATGAATTGACATATTTTGCATTGGTCCAATAGGATGCCACCGCACGCTGGGAAGATGAAATCGCCGATTGTGCTGCGGGTGCGGATGAGGAAGTTGCACTTGCTGCTGCAAGATCAGCCCTTCCGGAAACAGCCATGGCGGAAATCGCAGTCAGCCTCTGCGCAGTAATCTGGCTGGAAAGCTGCGCCGCAAACGACTGGGCGGAGCCCTTCGCAATCGATGCAACGGATGAGTCGGACTCATCCACCATAACGTCAAGGTTGGCACTCTGCCCGGATGCGACCCGCTCGCCGGTGCCCTGCGGAATGATAAAAAGCACTTTTATCTCTCCCTTGTCCATCAATGCTTTTCCTTCATCCTGCGTGCCCACGAAATACTTTATTGAAAAGATATCCAGCCCGGACATCTGTGATACCACCGAGCTGGAAAAATCCGAGTGGTCATAATCAACAATGGCAGCAGGTATGTGCTTAGGTATGCCGCCTGCCGCGTATCCGAAAATGATAATCATTACTATGGGCATCATGATGAGCGGGATGAGGCGCACCTTGTCGCCCTTCATGACCATCCAGTTCTTCAGCACAATAGCCCAAATCTTCCTCAGGTCTATCGCATGTTCCACTGCCCCGTTGTGCAGTTGTGCCGTCAATGCTGGCTGCTCTTTTTTGTCTGCCATTCTTTAGTCCCTCAGTTCCTGTTTTACCTAGTCCCTCATCTCTTTCCTAGTCTCTTAGCTCCTTCTTTGTAACCGTGATGAATACCTCTTCAAGTGTTGGCTCGCTGATGTTGAATTCGCCAACCTCTACGTCATGGCGGTAAAGGTAGTCCGTAAGCTTGTGCACCACGTCATGCCTGAGCTTCTTGACACGCAGCTCGACCATCTTGCCCTCGCTTGTGACTGAAATCGCGTCAGTCAGCTTCTTCAGCTCTTCAAGCAATTTGCCATCGTGATGGTCCAGTTCGAGAATTATCTTGTGGCTGTGCCCCGCGTATTCCTTGAGCTCCTTGCTCGTGCCAAGCGCTTTTAGCTTGCCATGGTCCATGATTGCAATGCGCTGGCAGATCTTGTCAGCCTCGTCCATGTCGTGCGTGGTGTAGATGACCGTAATGCCAGTTTGATTGAGCTGCTGCGTGAGTTCGCGGAGTGCGATACGCGACTGCGGGTCAAGGCCAGTAGTTGGTTCGTCCATGAATAGAATCTGCGGGGAGTGGAGAAGCCCGGCGGCGACTGACAAGCGCTGCTTCATGCCGCCCGAGAATGTGCCGGACTGCACGTCCTTCTTGTCATACAGTGTGACGATTTTGAGTAGCTCTTCCGTTCTTTTTGCCACTGTTTGCCTGTCCATTTCGTAAAGCTCGCCCAAATACCAGAGATTTTCGATAGGCGTAAGTTCTTCAAAAAGCGCGAATGACTGGGGCACCACGCCAATCCTGCTGCGCACGAGCGCGCCCTGTTCCGCAAGGTCGAAACCTGCCACAAGCGCCTTGCCTTCAGTTGGGCGGATAAGCGTGGTCAGCATGTTTATTGTCGTTGTTTTCCCCGCGCCGTTCGGGCCCAAAAAGCCGAAGAGTTCGCCCTTCTTCACGCGGAGGGTCAGATTGTCAACAGCCGTGAAACTCCCGAATTTGCGCGTAATGCCCATGCATTCTATTGCGTAAGGGGATTGCGGATTTGCCATATCGGTCACTTATATTCTACTTTCTGGCATATTCCATTTAATAGAATATGTTTATAAACGCTGCTGAACAAAGAATGACTATGGCAATAGGAAAGAAAGCGCTTTGCAACCTTAATTCGAAAACGCACAGGGCGCCCATCATGACGCTGTTTTTCCTATGGAGGCTGCATGGGCAGGAACGCCACGGCTACTCGCTGATGCAGGACATGAAGGAGATTGCGATTTCCGCCTGCAAACCCTCCACAGTATACGCACTCCTTGCCAAGCTTGAAAAAGCTGGCCTGGTGAAAAGCCGCATAGACGGAAAAGGCGCGCATGTGCGCAGGCTTTACAAGACAACGCAAAAGGGCTGGGAACTCATGCAGGAGATGAAAAGGCGGAAAGTAAAGGGATTGTGGCGAGAATTCATCGGGTCGCTGCTTTCCTGAAGGAAGTGGGCACATGAAACTCTGGGAAATATCAAATGAGCCGAAAGTTGCGTTCGCACTCAGGCTCGTATTGCTTCTCATCCTCCCATTCATGCTAGGGGCATTCGTTTTCCCGCACACGCAGCTCCTGGAGGGCAGCGTGCTTGCCACGCCTGTTGAGAACACGCAGGTGAGCGAGGTGCTCTCTTATTCGTTTTCCTCAAGCGGCAGCGATATTGGCACGCAGAACGGAATTGGAAGCGCCTTCCCCCTATCAAGCTACCTTGACTTCCCGCCACTGGTCTCCCATGAGCGGCTGCAGCTGTGCTTTGCGGACAACGGAACCGGCCTTATCCTGTCAAACGGGACGGCAATAACTCCGGAAATGGAGTGGCAGATATACCTGAACAACAACACGCCGATTTTGCTTAAGCCCGGCTCGTTTGCCTGCGCGGACATAAACAGGAACGAGGGGGCGGTTTACGCATGGACCGCGAAGATTACTGGGCTTGACAAAAGCGTGCTCAACAGCACCATAACCTTCAATCCCGCTACGCGCACCTACCCGCGCGTGCTGGTAAATTACGGGCTGCTGCAGGGGCTTGCCATGATACCAGTCTTTTATCTGGTGGTATGGTACCCGCTGATAGGCATCTGGAGGAAACTCCATGAAGGCATGCTGGCGCAGTAAAAAAGAGAAAACCATTACTGCTTGATTTTTTTCTTATCTTCTTTGAATGCTAGCGCAGCAGAATTAATGCAGTAGCGCAGGTGGGTCGGCGGGGGACCGTCATCAAATACGTGCCCCAGGTGCGAGCCGCACTTCGCGCACATGACTTCGGTGCGCGCCATGCCAAGCGATTTGTCAGTTTCAAACTTTATTGCCTTTTTATCAGCAGGCGAAAAGAAAGAGGGCCAGCCTGTGAGGGAGTCGAACTTGTTGTCCGAGGCGAAAAGAATAGTGCCGCACGCCGCGCAATGGTATTTGCCGGGCTTATGGTTGTTCCAGTAGAGCCCGCAGAATGGCGGCTCAGTGCCCTTTTCCCTTAGGACGCGGTACTGCTCGGGCGTGAGCTTTTTCTTCCACTTTTCCTCGTCAGGCATGAACTGGTGGCGAAGAAACAGGATAAAAAGGCGCTTACTCAGCTATGCGCTTGGCTTGCAATCACAAGGCAAGTACGTTTCATTTATTATCTTCTTGCTTGAAAGACAATCGTGGCACAGACCAATTGGAAAATGCTCATTGCATTCATTCTGCTTTGCCAGGCCGCAGGAGTTGCAGGTTCGCTGCTTACCATTCCCTCGCTTGGGGGCTGGTATGCCAGCCTCAACAAGCCCTCATTCAGCCCGCCTGACTGGATTTTCGGGCCGGTGTGGATTGCCCTTTACACACTGATGGGAATTTCCGCATACATAATATGGGAGAAGAAAGTGCACAAGGAGCACGTGCGGCACGCGCTTTACCTGTTCGGGATACAGCTTGCGGAAACCATGCTCTGGAGCGCGCTCTTTTTCTATCTGCACTCGCCCTTCTACGGATTGCTTTGCATGATATTCCTCTGGATTTCAATCGTGCTCACCATAGCCTGCTTTTACATGTTGGACAGGAGGGCGGCATACCTTCTCATCCCCTATTTTCTCTGGGTGAGTTTTGCAATGGTGCTGAACTTTAGTATATGGCGGCTGAATCCTGCGCTTGACGCTGCAAATGCCATGCGCCTTGCGCCTTAGAAGGAAGATTTCAAGTCTGAAGCATTGGAAGCCACCTGCCAGAACGCCGCCTTTGAAATTTCCGGGTCAAGAAGCAGGCTGACATTCGGATTGGAGAGCACTTTCTTCAGCCCGACAAAGCACGCGGACTTCACTTCCGGCTTTTCATCCGCGATGCCTACCATGTCAAGCAGCATTTTTACGAATTCTTCGCCGCACTGCTCGGATATTTCAACTGCTTCCTTTGAGCCCGAGTTTGCGCCGAATGCCTCGAAAACCGAGCCCATTATGCAGATAAGGTCGCAGCGCTGCTCGGTTGGCACTGCACCGCTTCCCATCATCTGCACCACATAGTCGAAAAACGAGCGCTCGGAAAGCATGCTTGATGCCGCGAGAAGCGAGTAGAATTTGATCGCCTTTTTCCCAGCCACTTCGCGCTGGAACTCGTCGCCTGGAAGGGAGCCTAAAAGTTCGTTTAGGAAATTATCCTGCATGTAGAACTGCAACAGGCAGAGCAGCTGCAGGTCGGGGATTTTCCCGAGAGCAGTAGCAGCTTCGAGCTGCTCCTTTTCTGATGATGAGAAAAGATTTTTGAGAAGAATGCGCTGCTCTTTTGGGAGGAGAAACTCACCTATGTGCCATTTGACTTTTGCTTCCAGGCTGTTTTTCAAACCCTTAAGGTCAAGCCCCATTAGAACACCGCGATTAAGATTAGGAAAGCAATCCCCTGGTGAATGAGAGTGCCTTGCCGCGCAACGCCGCAAACCATCCGCTGACAGTGCCGATTGCGCTACCGCTCTTGGACTTGTTCAATGGCGCAGCCGAAGTTTTTGCCGGCCCGCGGGACTGCACTGCACGCATCATCACACCTCTAAGCCACATTCGCAGGGAAGGATTAAATTGCCAATAGCCAGCGTAAGCATTAGCTAGCCAATCAGAAAAAATAAAATAAAAAAATTAAAAAAAACAAAAAAGAAATTATCTTTTCTTCTTGCCGGGCATCTCGCAGTTTGAGCAGCCGCCGCAGCAGTCGCACTTGCAGATGAACGGCATCACACCCATCAGGAAGAACATGAGACCTAGTATCATCCATGGGTCAAAGAGCACCAGCTTGCCCATGTTGGCAAGGTAACTGGCGTAGATCAGCCCGAGTCCGCCTAAGAGTTTCAGTACTTTCTTGCACATGCATCCCATACTAACTCCTCCGGGTGATAGCTCGGGTTGGTCGTGCACCTAAGCACGAATCCACACCAATCCTGTCGCCCGTACGTGCTTCTCGTCGATTATTTATATACTTTGCGGGAGTCGCCAGGTTATTTTCCAAAGAAGCTTACTCTTTGCCCTTCTTTTCCTTCCCTTCCTTTGCATCTTTCTCTTTTTTGTCCTTTGCATTCTTCGTCATAGTGGCAGCAGATGTTGGCCATACTGTCTCGGATGCCTGCTTGTCAGACATGCCGCCAGCAACAAATGCCTTGTACTTCTTCCGCCTGTCAAAATGAGTCTCCTCTACTTCCGGCTCTTCTTTGTCATCTACCATGGAGGTAATACGCGCCGCATGCATATATTACCGGCAGTCCGGGGCATTTAGAAGTCCAGGGCACCTAGAGCCACAATGCATTCCTGCACAGCTTGTACTTTCCAAGATCAGGCTGCGCGATCCAGCGGAAGCCCGAGAACTCGCCCGAGGGTTTCGCGCTTGCGTTCCTTGCAGTTATTTTGAAAACGAGTACAGGCACAAGCAATTTCCTTTTGCGCGAGCCGATGTTATGGCGCCTTTCAAAGCGCACCTCGTGCACCTGCGCGTCAATGCCAGTCTGTCGCTTGAACTCGCTTGTGAGAGTGGCAACCGGATTCTCGCCCTTCTGCAGCAAAACACAGGGCAGCTCGATTGTTTCCGTGCCTAATGGGCTCTTCCTGCACAAGAATAAGCCGC
>JAPLWZ010000094.1 GCA_026396335.1 Microcaldota archaeon
CGGCAGCGGCAATTGCAAAAAAAGCAGGCATCAGTCACTTCTTCGCACGCGTAATGCCTGACCAAAAAGCAGCATACGTGAAAAAACTCCAGGAAGACGGCAAAACAGTGGCAATGGTGGGGGACGGCGTGAACGATGCGCCCGCGCTCGCAGCAGCAAATATAGGAATAGCAATGGGTTCGGGCACAGACGTAGCAATGGAATCCGGCTCGGTTGTACTCATGCGCTCCGACCCGATGGACGTGCCACGCGCCATACGCTTGGGCAGGGCGACAATGAGCAAAATAAAGCAGAACATGTTCTGGGCGCTCATCTACAATGTGATTGGCATCCCAATCGCAGCCGGTGTCTTTTACTCATCCGGCATTCTTCTCTCTCCCATATTCGCAGGCGGGGCAATGGCGCTCTCATCCGTATCGGTAGTGACAAACGCGCTCACTCTGCGCTGGATAAAACTGTAGATTATAGGTGATTTTGATGGACAACACAAAAATAGCATTCTTGGCAGTATTGGTTCTTGCATTCGCAGGCGTCGGTTTCATGCTCTTTTCCGGCAGTGGCAACGCAAACGCAGCCGCCTACGCACAGGGAAACGGGAATTACCGCGGTGGCTGCGGCAGTGGCGGGTGCGGCATGATGGATATAGATCGCACAATACCTGAAAGCTCGGGCGCACAGCCATCAGCAAGCGGGCAAGTAACTGGCCAGCAAACAGGCGAGCTGCAGGTAATCTCAATACACGCAACTTCAGCAGGCACTTACGACAACCCATCCGTTACAGTGAAAGCAGGAGTTCCGGTTCGCCTTGACTTCACGGCAGACCCGGGCTCAGGCTGCGGCGCACAACTAATACTAGATGGAGTCGGCACACCTGTGAACCTCGTTTCGCGAAACGGGCAGACTGTTTCCGCGACATTCACCCCGCCCGCGCCAGGCGAATACAGATACCACTGCGGCATGAACATGTTTCGGGGCGTGCTGGTAGTGACTTAGATTTTTCTCCCAAACATATTTTTTTAAACACCTGCCCACACAACAGCGCAACTACGAGGTGTACTTATGAAAACAATAATAAATCTGAACAAGTTCGCTGATACTGCTGTCAAAGAGCACGGGTCATACAATGGCAGCGTGAAAATCTGGCTGGGGATGAAAAATCTCCTGGTGACCGAGTCCACATCCAGGTATTCGCAACTTCTAACAAAAGATCTCAGCAATGCGCTCAGCGAATTCGTAACGAAGTACCCCTACTCTAGCAGGCCCGAACAGGATTTCAGCCAATTTCTTAAGGCATACCAATCTGGGAAGCTGTCTCTCCACTTTGAAAACAAGGAATTCAAGGCGTTTTCGCAGCAATACGCATTGGACGCGTTCCTTTCCAGGGAAGTAACAAACGGAAATTTGGCATACGCGTTTGCAATGCCTATCTACGATGAGGCAATTGCTGCGAAAATATTAATTACTGAAGATTTGCCAAAGCGCCCGGCTTCGCTCGCCTTCAAAATCAACTCACCCAATCTGGCAAAAGAGGTCTACGAGTTAATGGATAACGTGGGGATTCTGGAGCCCATAATCCAGATGAGGCTTCTGGACGTGCAGAAAAACTGATCTGGTTAGTTCTTTTCGTCTTTCTTTTTTACCTGTTCATTCAGTGTTAACTTTTTCTTGAAACTGTCAACAAGGTATTAACATTTATAAACTTAAAGCGATGCATAGCATATCGGCGAGGAAGTTATTCATATGGCTACCAAAAAGGACTACTACGAGATACTGGGCGTAACGCGTTCGGCTAGCAAGGACGAGATAAAGGGAGCCTACCGCACGCTCGCAATGAAGTTCCACCCTGACAAGAACAAGGACGCAGGCGCTGAAGACCGCTTCAAGGAAATTTCAGAGGCATACGCAGTGCTTTCTGACGACACAAAGAGGCAGACATACGACCAGTACGGCCACGCAGGCTTTGACCAGCGCTACTCGCAGGAGGACATATTCAGGAACGCGAACTTCGAAGACATATTCCGCGATTTTGGCTTTTCATTCGGCGGCGGATCAGGCTCGCCGTTTGACGACCTGTTCTCATCCGCGGTATTCGGCGGCTCGCAGCGCGGCAGGGGAAACAGAGGCAGGGGCGCAGACCTCCGCTATGACGTACAGATAACGCTTGAAGAAGCGGCAAAAGGCGTTGAGAAGGAACTCAACTACAAGCACAACAAAAAGTGCGAACACTGCAAGGGCTCAGGCGCGGAACCTGGGAGCAAAGTCACCACTTGCTCAACTTGCAAAGGGCACGGGCAAGTACAGTCAGTAAAAAACATGGGTGCATTCGGCTCATTCCGCTCCATAACAACCTGCCCCGCCTGTGCAGGCAACGGCGAAAAGCCCGAAAAGGAATGCAAAGAGTGCAGGGGTTCAGGCTCTCAAATAATAACTGAAAAACTCGAAGTTGCCATTCCAGCTGGAGTTGATACAAATTCACAGTTGCGCCTAGGGGGATTAGGCGAGCGCGGCCCTTCAGCATCAGGCGACCTATACGTATTCATCCACGTGAAAGAGCACGCATTCTTCAAGCGTGAAGACGATGACATTTATCTTGAAACGCCAATTTCCTTTTCACAAGCTGCACTTGGAGCCGAAATCGAAGTACCCACTCTTTCCGGCAAGGCAAATCTCAAGATTCCGGCAGGCACGCAAACGCACACGCTTCTGCGCATGAAGGGCGAGGGCATGCCTCGCGTTCACGGCGGCGGCAAGGGCGACCAATTTGTTCGGGTAATCATCCGCACGCCCACCAACTTGAGCGAAAAGCAGAAGAAACACCTCTCAGACTTAGGCGACACACCAAAGAAAGGCATGTTTGAGGGGATGTTCAGATAGCATTCCCCTTTTTACTCTTTTTCGCTGAATTCCACTCATGCCTGAAGAAAAAGAAGACGCAAAAAAATCGCTCCACTGGTCAGAGCAGCTGGCACAGGAGATAATCGAGAAGAAGAATGAGCCCTATGTCATTTCAGGGGGGCTCACTACTTCAGGCCCCACTCACTTGGGCACAGTATGCGAATTCCTATTTCCCCAGGCAATAGTTGACGCACTCCGCTACTCTGGCAAGAAGGCAAAATACATCTTCGTGGCGGACATAGCCGACTCATTTGACGGCGTGCCATCAGTATTTGAGCAGTACAAATCACAGCTTGAACCTCACTTGGGCAAGCCGCTCACGGACGTACCTGACCCAACTGGAACAACCGCTTCATTTGGCGACTACTTCCTTGCGGACGCGCGTGCGGCAATGGACAGGTTCGGCGTCAGGCCGGAAATAGTGCGCGCAACTGACCTTTACAAAAAGGGCGCATTTGACAAATACGCAAAACTTTTCCTTGCGCACGAAGAGCAGGTGCGCGAAATAGTCGCCCGTTCATCATTGCGCGACAAGCTGCCAGACTGGTGGTCTCCGATAATGGCAACCTGCGAAAACTGCGGCAGGAATGCAACCACGCACGTGACGAAGCACACTGGCGACGAATACGAATACGTATGCGACAGGGACGTAAAGTACACAAAGGGCTGCGGGCACACAGGAAAAAATAAAATTTCCGATCATCGCTACAAACTCACCTGGAGATTGCACTGGCCCGCCTGGCAAGACTATTTCGGCACAACCGCGGAAGGCGGCGGCATGGACCATTTCACGCGCGGCGGATCGCGCGACACGCTCGAGGCAATCTACAAGGACATGTTCAAGAAAGAGCCGTCAATCGGCTACATGTTCGGCTTCATTCTTTTCGAGGGCAAAAAGTACAGCAAGAGCAAGGGCACTGGCATGGGCGTGAAGGAGCTGATGGAGCTTCTCCCGCCTGAAGTGATGAAGTACATGCTTCTCAAGCCAGATTTACAGGAGAATGTGGACATCGTGCCAAAGCCGGTGAACATGCTCAGAGTAATTGACGACTATGAAAAAGCGCTAGACCTTCTCAAGAGCGGAAAAGTAGACTCGCTTTCCCGCGCGGACAGGAAGCGCGCACAGGCAGCCCGCCTCGCATCAGAGACCGACTCAGAGCACAGGGGCTGGAAAACACCCTTCCTAGATCTTATACTATATAGGAACTTGCAGTGGAGCTGGGACGAGATAGCGCTGAAAACAGAGGATACGCTCGCAGTACAGAAACTTTCCCCCTACATAGACGCATGGCAAAAGAAAAATTTCATCCCTGAGGAATACGCATTCCGCTACACGCCGCAGAAGGCAAAAGGCGCAGCGCACAAGTTCTTCAGCGCAATAAAACCGGACATGCCTGCGCTTGAGATACACAACCTTGCATTCACAACTGCAAAAGAGACAGACACGCCGCCCGCAAAAATGTTCGAAGAGTGCTACACCGCGCTCCTTAGCAAGGCAAAAGGCCCGAAATTAGGCAAGCTGATTGAAGCACTAGGCATAGAGAGAGTGAAGAAAGATGTCCTCTAGAATTTCAGAAGCAAACAAGCGCTACTATTCGTCCAAAGGAAAAAATATCTACTCTGACTTCTCGACATTCGCGCAGGGGAAAGCGCTCTCAACCTGCAATGCAATCGAGTTCTGCAATGATTTTGAAAATAGCTCCGCGCCAGTAACAGTCTGCGAATACGGCGTAGGGAAAGGCGACTTTGCCAAAACTTTCCTTGACGAAGTAAAGAAGCGCAACAAAAAACTCTACTCGCGCGTGCGCTATTACTTATTCGACATATCTGAAAAGATGCTTGACGCAGCGCGCAAGAACCTACACGCGCACCATGACATTTGCATATTCGGAAAATTCGACGCCGCGCTTGACGCACCCGATCTTGCATTCGACTACTGCAGGATAAACGAGCTTGTCACAGACCTTCACGCACAAATATACATGAAGCAGGGCAGCAAAATCCTCGAGCTCGTGCCGCAGGA
>JAPLWZ010000004.1 GCA_026396335.1 Microcaldota archaeon
ATGAGGAGTTTGCATACGGCACAAAAGCTCTCCTTAAGGCAGTTGAAAAGTCCGGCGCATTCTCAGTAATGGGCGGCGGGCACACACTGTCCGCGCTTGACAAATTCAGCATAAACAAGAAGAAACTCGGCTATGTCTCACTCGCGGGCAAGGCGTTAATCGAGTACCTATCAGGCGCGGAACTGCCGGGCGTGAAAATACTCGGCTGAGTGCTACTGCCTGCGCTGGAAAAATACTGGCTAGCTCCCGCTAATTGGAAAAAGAAAAATAAAGAAAAACAAAAAGAGAAACTGCTCGCTTACTTCACTCTTATTGAGAAGCCCGATAGGTCGAGTATCCCGACTTCCTGCACAATATCGCCATTGCTTAATGCTTGCACCAAGCCTTTCTTAGTGACGTTTATTTCAGGGTGGCTCAGCTGCTCAAGCAAATCAACGCGCACCTTTATTCCGAAGTATGCGTCATATGCAATGACAAAGTCGTGGTCCTTGCCCTTCCTCTTTGAGTCGCCGGTTATCCAGCCTGCGCGGTCAACGCCATTCGAGCGGACCAGCAAGTTGAGCACGCGGTCAACATCGCTGATGTCAAGAGGGCTTTGGTCAAGCAAGTAAACTCCGCCGCCATTGCCGCTGATTGGCACAAGCACGCCCGCTATCTTGTTTCTTGTCGGGTCAATGTAAACCAAATAGGTCGTGTCATTGATGTTAGTCTGCCCTGCAAAGTATGTGAGCTGCCTCGTGGCGCCGTTCATATCCAGCCCAAGTCCGACTGTTTCAAAACCAGGCCTGTCAAGCGGAATGCTGAACATCTGCTCGCCTATTTCCTTGGAAAAGTTAACCTTCCAGCTGGTGCCAAAGCCGATTGCCCTCTTTTCGTTCAGGTTCTTTATGCTGTACGAGTTTGACGATCTTGTCACACCGTTTGAGGAAATCTTGGACTGCACGCGGCTGAAACTCGAGCCAACATCCTGGAACACCGTTCCCTGCGCAATAATGTCATCGCCGTTTTTCACATAGACGACATTCTGCCCCTCTGATGTGCTGTCAATGGAGGTCTTCCAGTCCGCGGTCTTTCCGCGCTCATTGAACTGGAATGTGATGTGCTTGGGGTAAGGCAGCGGCACATAGTTCATCTGGTAGCGGTTGTCGCCCAGGCTGTTTGGCCAGCTGATCCCCTTGCTTGAAACATCAAGCAGTATCGGGTCAGAGATGCCCTTTTCCTGGTAGTGCAGCCTCTGGTCCCAGTCTCCCTTGAAAACCAGGCTCTGTTTCATTACAGTCATGTAGATCTGGTCAAGGTTCTCGTTTGCGAAAATGATGAATATGCCTTCCCTGCCGGTTCCAACAACGACCAAAGCCCTGCCGTCGATGTTGATTTCCTTGGTGGAAATGCTTATGTGGTCCACTATTTTGCTTGTGGTGCGCCACGTCTCGTTGAATGTGAATGCCTTGTCGAGTTTCTCAAGCCCCAGGCCCACGATCGCGGCTTCCTTGCCGAATGCGGACAGGTTGATGATCCTCTCACCGTACTGCACACCGCTGCTGTCATAGTCAGCAGGCCTGTAAACGTTGTTCACCTTGACAAATTCCTTTTTGAAGGTGTTTTGCGAGCCTATAGTGAGCGTGGTGCCCTGCCTCTTGGCAAACTCGCCCTCAGTTGTCTTATTCTCAGCCTTGAGCACATTGCCGGAGAGAAGCAACCCTGCTCCAATGATGGCTGATCCAAGCGCGAAATCCTTCACTTTAGATTTTATTTTCTGCATAATTCCACCTCACTTCTTCTTTATCTGGAGCTTCTCCTCGCCGTTGTTGTTGACAGGCGGCTGCTCATTTATTTCCTCTTTTTTAATCTTGATGTTCTCTATCGGAGGCTGCTCCTCAATCTTGTTTTCTTCCTTCTTTTCCTCTTTGACTTCAGGAACCTTGTTCTCTTCCTTCTTGCCAGTATTTTTCTTTATGATCAGTTTTTCTTCGTTGTTTTCAACTTTCTTTTCCTCCTTCTTCACTTCTGGAGGCTTCTCTTCCTTTTTGGGTTCGACTTTCTTGATTTCAGGAGGCTGCTCTTTTTTCTCCTCTTTCTTTGGCTCGACCTTCTTTTCCTCCTTCTTCGGAGCGTTTTGCGCGTCAACATCATCGTAAATGCCCTTGAGGACCGCTGCGCAGTCGCCAAGCACGCTCACATCAAAGGACTTGTTGTTCTTCTTTGCGATTGCTTCCGCCTTGTCGATTATCGCCTTGAATTCCCAAGCAAGGTCGTCTGCTTCCTTGATGGTGGTCACCTTTCCCTTGCGGAATGAAAGGTAGTTGCAGAAATCAGTTGCAAGGATATTGATGTCTTTAGTCGTAGTCGCGCTTGAAGTCTTGCTCTTGATTGCGTCAAGGCCGGTGAGGTTGCTCGGAACAGTTTCTGTTTTCTTTTGCCTCTCAATCTCAGATTGCTTCTGCTCATCAAGTTTCTTCTGAGCATCCACATTTTTTTGCTTCAGGTCTTCGAGTTCTTTCTGCTTCTGTCCATCCTCTTTCTTTGTTTCAGGCTTAATTTCCTCTTTCTTTTCAGTCAGCTGAGGCTGGTTCAGGTTAGGGTATGTGATTTCTATGAATGCGATATTCCCGCTGACCACGCTAAATGCTGAAGTAGGATTGTTCTTGATGCCTATTATGGTTGCAAAAAGCGTATTGAGCGCCTTCATGTCCTCGTCCGGGACTGCAAGGCCCATCTTCTCGTAATTCTGGTAGAATTCCTTGAGGAATGCGTTGTTCAGGTCCCAAAGGTTCCTGTTGATCGTTGTTGCATCCTTGCCTTCCATAAGGTCTTTTCTTGCCTGGTCAAGCGCGCCATAAACGCGGCTCCAAGGATTCTGGCTTTCAGCCTGCTTAGTGATGGCTGTTTTTTCGGAGTCATAAAGTTTTTGGCTTGAGAATTTGGCAAACACAGATGTGCCGGCGAACAGCTGAGCCACAATAAGTGCTTTTACGGTTGCAGTACGAATAGTCATAGTCCTCACCACGTGTTGGTTTTTATGTTATCACGGGTATTATAAAGAGGCAAACGCAAATAGACACTCGAGTGATGCCATGATGTTCCTATTTGATGTGTATCGTTCCCAGACGCTTTCTGCAAATACTCTTCTTAAATCAATCAATGCGCAGATAGAGCAGCTGGAAAAGGATCTTTTTGCAGCTTACCAAAAGACAAACATGCGCGATGCGTCAAAAATCCGCGAGCTTTCCAAATCCCTGGTGGACCTATATAGCTATCTTGCAACAATTCGCAACTCTTCAGAATATTCTTCACTTGGAAAAACCGACCAGCAGCTAGTGCTGCGCGGGTTCGCATTCTGCCACGAAGCAATCGACAAATTGGGTGCAGCCTATCTCGGCGCAAAGCAATCCCCTTCATTCAGCGATGATACGCTTGAAGTGGAGATAAAAAAGCTAAATCTCATCTCACAGGAAATAGAGTCAATCTATCCTGTGCCAAATTCGACAAAGGCTGACCAAAAAAAGCTTTCCGATGGGCTGAAAAATGCGTCCCTTCCAGAGCTTACAATCAAGGCATCCACATCTGAGAAGCTTGATTTCTCAGACGAGCTCTGGCACTACACGTTTTTCACCAGCCTTCTTGATTACGCATACCGCACCAACCCGGAAAACCAATCCGTATTCGTGCTTGACAGCGTGGAAACGCTCATTTACCTGACGCATGCGCTTGAAAAGGCGCGGAAGAAGGGCGCATCCGACCTCACAACCGTATACTTCAAGTCCGCGGAATACGCAAAACTCTTCAAGGAGTACGTAGAGAGCCTGCCTTACGCTACATTCAACGGCAAGGAAACAAGGATAGCCCTGGTGGGCAGCGAATGGGGGCAGGGCACCCCGAACGCAGTCATACTGCGCTGCGGCTTTGACGAACGCCGCACTGAAAAGGAAGTGGGCAGTTCGCACTACCCTCTCCCTGAAGAAGTGGCAATCACGAAAACCGAGAACATATTCACAAAGGAATACAAGACAAACATCGACTCGGAAAATACCTTCCAAAAGTCACAGGAAATGGATGCCGCATTATTGGAGATGGACAAGAAAGAAGAGAACCTCGAGGCGAAAAACGGCGGGGATGTGACCAGCAAGACTCGCCTGGCATACGAATACGGCAATCATTACGTAGGCGCAAACGCGCCCTCGCTTGCGAACACAAGCCAGTCTGCATACACGATACTTAGGACAAAGGCAATCGAGCTTGGCTACCGCATAAAAACAACGCTTGAGGAATTCCTCCCTACAGAAGAAGGCTTGCGCTTCCTTTCAGAGCCAGAAGTGAAAAACCTGGTGATAGAAGGCAGGGCAACGCTTGAAGACAACTCGAGCAGGGGCTACAAGAACAACACCCGGCTTTCACAGGAGCGCGCAAACATGCTCCGCGAAGCAATCATGGACATAATCAAGGGCTCGATTAGCCAAGAGCAGATGGGCAAGTACATGCCCGACATACAAACGCAGACAAACGTAGTTTCCATGTGGGGCACTGAAGGCGTGCCCACAATGACAAAGTACATGTTCTTCCTCAAGAGGATGGGTTACGATGAGCAGTCGCCCGACTACTTGAACGCAACTGATTCTGAGCGCAAGTACGCGCGCGCAGTTTACAACATACTCTTAGGCAACTACGCAGACGAATCTCTATCAGAACTGCAAGGAACATCATTCATGCGCAAGCTCTCCAAATACTCGGGCAGGACATCTGCAGTCAGCGAGTCAAAGGATGAGAATGGCAACGCATACTACTACGTGAACAATGATGCGCTCATGCGCCTGTTCATCTGCAGGATGCCTGGTGACCCCACAGGCGGCAGCCACAACGCGCTTGGCATGCGCTTTGAAGGCCACGACCCGTCAGAAGGCGTGCAGCAGATGGGCGCGATGTTCGTGCGGATGCTTGAATATGACTTTAGCCGCTCAGCAGGATTGGTGGGCGGCCTGAACGCGGACCTTGACCTCAAGATAATGAGCACACCTAAGACATCTGAGCCGAACAAAGAAACAAAAGTGGAATTCTCAGTCGGCTACAAGGTTAACGGCACTGACCGCGATTACCTGGAAACCGAAAACGACAAACTGCGCGTCTACGTAAGGAAGAGCGACGGAACGCACTACCAGCTTTCGGACAACGAAGTCTCATACGATGAAAAGAAGAAAGTTTACGTTGCCACATTCATTGCGCCTGACAAGGACTTCACAGTATTCGCGGACGTGAACAGGCAGGAGTTGAGCTCTGGGTACGTCTGGAAAAAGATGAAGGTCGAAACATTTGAAATATGGAAGCCCTTTGTGGAGGCAAAGAACGCACACGGCCTGCCAGGCACATATGAAAACCTGCCATTCACAGCGTACAAGAAGGTATACGAGGATGAAAACGATGCAGAGCCCAAACGGACTGAAGGAGTTTCAACCCGCATTGCATTCGGCGTGCGCCTAAAAGGTGACGGCAAGCCCAAATATTTTGAAACGCCCGGAGAAATTAAACTATCAGAAGAGCTGGTCTACAGGTTAAACTCCAAAAATATTGGTGAAATTCTCAACAAGAGCCCAAGCGGGGCTGAGAAAAATCAGGACCAGATAGTCATAGTTGACAGGGGGCTTGTAGTAGAAGGAAAAACTTACTCTGGAGATCAACTCGTGGCACTGGCAAAAAGCGGCGTAGTCGCAATTAAGGCGAAAAACTTCCAAGCTGCGGACATCTGGATTTCACTCGATGGCGCAATCACGGTAAATCCTGAAGGCTTGACTGAAAAAGACGGCTTCCTATACTCAAAGAAGGCAGATTACTCCCTGCGGGACGTGCTGCAAACCGCGCCTTCAACTGAAAAGAATATCATTTTCCCAGCAATAAAGTCTGGTTCGGAAATGAGCACCGAGCGCTCCCATATAAAGCGCTCCATACTGTTGCCTGAAAATGATGTAATGATTGGCGACGAGAAATACAGTGCCAGGAAAATACGCAACCTCGCAAAGGAGCACATAATCGCAATTGTTGCGAACAAGGTGGCTGACGGCAAGACAATTGCAACCGTCTATGACCTGAACGG
>JAPLWZ010000002.1 GCA_026396335.1 Microcaldota archaeon
GTCCGATCGCAGCAATGATAGCTGCAACAGCAACATTTTTCACAAACGCATAGGCAGTGGCATCCATTGTCACCACGCCAAATGAATTCGCGAATACTGAAACGCCTGAAACAATAGCAGTAAGATAAGCAAGCAAAATTCCGTCAGATTTGTTCATCACAAAACCTCCAACCACCAATAACCCGTTTTCATTTATAAAATTACTCTTCCTTTCTCAAGTTATGGGCAACGGCAAAAAACTCGCAGTATCATGGATAACATTCTCCTGCTGCGAGGACTCCACAATAGTGTTCGTGGAAATGCTGAACGACCACTTCTTCGAATGGAAGGAGAAAATGGACTTCAAGTATTTCCCGGTTCTCAAGAGCAAGAACAACGACTTCACAGGCACAGATGTGGCATTCGTAGAAGGTGCAATAGCAACAAAGGAAGACGAGGATCGCCTCAAGGACATACGGGAAAAATCAAAGCGCATAGTGGCAATCGGCTCCTGCGCCTGCACGGGCCTCCCGTCCGCACAGCGCAACTCATTTGACGAGTCCACCAAGCGCGAGATAATGATGATTGTGGAGCGCTTTGGACACCTGGAGAAAGTTCATCCGATAAAAGACATAGTAAAAGTGGACTACTCTGTGCCAGGCTGCCCAATGGACGAAAAGATGTTCTACGCGGCACTTGACAAGCTGCTTGCAGAATTCGACGTAAAGTGAGGTAATCCTTATGCACAAGGAAGGCGAATTTGACATCGATATCGAGCATCTCTCAAAAATCGAGGGGCACACTGACTTAGAGGTCCGCGTAAAGGGCGGCAAGGTGGAATACGCACACCTGAAAATAGGCGAATCCAAGCGCTTTTTCACGCAGGGAGTTAGAGGAAAGCCCGCTCTCAATGTGGCACAGCTCGTTTCCAGAATTTGCGGCACCTGCTCAATCGCGCACTTGACAACCTGCATAGAAGCAGTGGAACACGCAATGGGAGTAGTGCCCACAGAGCAAACAATGCTCCTTCGCCACCTGACAGAAGACGGGCTCATGGTGCGCGACCACGCAATGCATTTGTACGTATTCTGTTTACCTGACATAACAAACGCAGACTCGATAATGGAGCTTGCGGACAGGGACAAATCACTCGTTGAAAAAGCGCTTGAAGTAAAATCCGCCGGCAACGAACTTTCCAAGCTAATCGCAGGCCGCTCGGTGCACGCGCCCTTCCCCGCAGTAGGCGGCTACACAAGAACGCCCACAAACGAGGCTTGCAAAAACGTAGCGCACTTACTTGAACACGCACGTGACCATGCTTTAGAATTCGCAGACATGTTCCGCGACGCAATGCCCCTGTTCGAGCGCAAAACGCACTTCATCGCGCTCAAGAATGACAAGTACGAGTACATTGGCGGCGAACTTTGCTCATCAGAAGGCTACTGTGTTTCCCGCGAAAACTTCTGGAACCACCTTGATAGAGTAGTGGTGCCGTACTCACAGTCAACAGGATTCGAATTCGAAGGCAAGGAGTACATGGTGGGCGCGCTTGCCCGCATGAACCTGAACAAGGATGCGCTGCACAAGGACACAAAGCGCGACCTTGGTTCCATGCTTGCTTACTTCCCCTCCAACAACATTTTCATGAATAATCTCGCACAGGCAATAGAGATAGTGAACTCGATTGACCACGCAATAGAGCGGCTCGAGAGCTGGGACTTCAAGCCCGAGCCCTACAAGACGCCTCCAATAAAGGCAGGCGCAGGCATAGGCGTGACAGAAGCGCCGCGCGGCACGCTCTACTACGCACTCAAGGTGAACGAGCAGGGCAACATAGAATACATCAACCTCGTGATACCGACCGCGCAGAACATGGCGAACATCGAGCATGACATGGCAAAAGTGGTGCAGGACAACCTGGACGCAGGGCGTGACCCCGACCGCATCAGCATGGAAGTGGAGCGCCTTGTGCGCGCATACGACCCTTGCATGAGCTGCGCCACGCACTTCCTGAAGCTCAAAATAAAGGAAGCAAGCAAGGGCGGAAGGCCAAGCAAGTACACGCGGCCGTTCATACTGAAGTGATCGTTCCTATTTATGGCAAAGAAAAATGGAGGCATGGCGCAAGCCATCTGGAAAGCGGCAGTGTGGCTAGCCACGCATTTCCTCCACATATTCTATCTCCTTACTCTTTTAGTAATCCGCGCAGGCTCATTCCTTCTCAAGGTCCTCTCCACATCGGCAAAAAAGCACCACGAAGGGATGCAAAAGCCAAAAATCGATGCAGTCTTTTCCCCCCTTGCCGTGCAAAAAACCGTGTCCGGCGATGCACAATCATTCGAACAAAAAGTAATCTCCTCCAAAAGCACCGTTGGGATAGTGCTTGGCGCGCGCGGCAGCGGAAAGAGCGCGCTTGGCATGCGGTTTCTGGAAAACATATCCGCGAAAACCAGCAGGCGCGCATACGCAATGGGCTTTGATCCCTCTTCGCTCCCGGCATGGATAACTTCAGTTGATGACATATCCCAAATCCCGAACAACGCATTCGTTCTCGTGGACGAGGGCGGAATATCTTTCTCATCCCGATCTTCCATGTCCTCGGCAAATAAAATTCTCTCTTCCTTGCTTTTTGTCGCGCGCCACAAGGGCATTTCCGCGCTTTTCATTTCACAGAATTCCTCGAACATTGAGGTGAACGCAATCAGGCAGGCTGATTATCTTCTCCTGCGCAAAGCCTCGCTCCTGCAAAAGGATTTCGAGCGGAAAATAATCGCGAAAATCTACGATGAAACCGAGCAGGATTTCAAGGCTCTTCCGCAAGAGGGGCGCTACTCTACTTACATTTACTCTGATGAATTCCGCGGGTTCGTATCAAACGAGCTTCCCTCCTTCTGGAGCGAAAAGGCGAGCAAGGGCTATGCAACGAAAAAGATCGCTTAAAGAAGTTCTTTCAACAGCCTTTCCACATCGGGCAGGCTATCTCGCATCGGCTTTTTTGCAGGCACTCCGATAATTGTCGCCTTTTTTATTTTTCCCAGTTTTTTGAGAAGAAGCAAGGTCCACATCAAATCAAACCCATGGAGCGACAGCGGGTTTGCGGACAATTCCAGTTCATCAAGTGTCACAAGCCGCGGCTTTTCCAATCCGACAACCGCGTCCAGGATGAAAAGCTCCTCTCCTTCGTGCTCCAAGTCTTCAGCAGCATCAAACGGCTTGAATTCTATTTCCGGCATCTTGCCGCCAAGCTTCTTCGCTATCTTCACAGCAGCAGAATCAATCTTCGCGAGCGGATTCCCGAAAACAAGCACTTTCATAACAAAAAAATGAGTGAGCGCGCCTTTTATTCCTATCCTGCATCATCAGACGCCATGGGGGATCTGGCAAAAGCACTAGCCTCGCTCAAGCGCGGGAGCTTCATCGTTCTTCACGATGCAAAAGGGCGCGAGGATGAATCAGACTTAATCTGCCTAGCAGAGAAAATCACTCCGAAAATGGTCAGGCAAATGCGCAAGGACGCAGGCGGGCTCATCTGCCTTGCAATGGACATGAAGTCCACCAAGCGCATGAGCATACCGTTCGCAATCGACGTGCTGAAATCAGCGAAAAACCCCTTGCTTTTCAAAATGGGCAACCAGAAAATGGGCTATGGCGACAAGCCGGCATTCACGATTTCAATAAATCACTTGAAAACGTTCACGGGCATTACAGACAACGACCGTGCAATGACAATCCGAGAATTCGGGAAATTAATCGCGCGCAAGGGCGGAGCAAACGATTTCAAAAAGCACTTCCGTGCAATAGGGCACGTATTTTTGCTCACCAGCCGCGGCATTGAGAACAGGCGCGGCCACACCGAACTTTCAATTGCGCTTTCGGAAATGGGCGGCTTCACGCCGGCAATGGTGCTCTGCGAAATGCTTTCAGACACAGGCAAGGCGGCAACTGCAAAAGAATCCTTTGCATACGCAAAGAAACACGGCTATCCTTTTGTGGAAGGGAAGGAGCTTTTCTGCGGATGCGAGTGCAGCGAAAAGGGCTGCAAGTGCTGACAAGGGGGCAATCGTTTAAAAGCAATCAAATGATATCGCTTACGGGAGATGAACAGCATGAAATCATGTAAAGTGGGCATAGTAGACACCATGTTCGCACGCGTGGACATGGCTGCATTTGCAATTGACGAGCTTAAGCGAAAGTTTCCTCAGGTAAAAATTGTGCGTTACACCGTGCCCGGGGTAAAAGACCTTGCAATCGGCTGCGTAATTCTTGACAAGCGCGAAAAATGCGACGCACTCATGGCGCTTGGCATGGTGGGCGGAGTGGCTGTTGACAAGACATGCGGGCACGAGGCATCTCTCGGTATACAGATGGCGAAAATGAAACTGGAGAAACACATAATCGAGGTATTCGTGCACGAGGACGAGGGAAAGAGCGAGCAGGATTTATACTCAATTTTTGAAAACCGCACGCGCAAGCACGCGGTGAATGCGGCGCTCCTTGCGCAGGGCGGCAACCCGCTTGCGGATTTCGCGGGCAAGGGTAAAAGGCAGGGCAGGAAAGATGCCGGTTCAATCAACAAAAAGTGATTTCGATGACAAAAAAATTACGCATTGGCATAGCAGTTGCGCAATTCAACCCTGAAATAACTGCGTACATGCTTCGCGAGGCAACCGCGCATGCAAAGCGCAACGGCGCACAAGTGA
Organism: Microcaldota archaeon; assembly: GCA_026396335.1. Lineage (GTDB taxonomy): Archaea > Micrarchaeota > Micrarchaeia > Anstonellales > Anstonellaceae > UBA10161. Next base: position 4,680 of record JAPLWZ010000002.1, read on the forward strand.
AAGCAATCATACGCGTGCCAGGCGCATTCGAACTCCCATTCGCAGTAATGAAGCTTCTCTCGCGCAAGGACATTGACGCTGCAGTGGCAATCGGCGCGGTGATAAAGGGCGAGACAAAGCACGACGAGGCAATTGTATTTGGAATTTCAAAGGCGCTTGCGCTCCTTCAAATAAAGGCAAGGAAGCCGGTCGGCTTTGGCATACTCGGGCCCGGCATCACTTGGAAGCAGGCAGAGGCACGCAAAAAAGAGCACGCGCAGCGCTCTGTGGAAGCGGCAATTTGGATGTGCGGGCTAAGTGCTACTGGCAAAACAGTGGCGGCAAAGAAGCGCACTCACAAAAAGTAACCGGTCTTCTTATGAACGACGACGAAAAATTCATGTCTCGCGCCCTTCTTCTCGCATCAAAAGGCGAGGGAAAAGTCTCGCCCAATCCCCTTGTCGGCGCAGTAGTAGTGAAAAACGGCAAAATAATCGGCGAAGGATATCACGAATTTTTCGGCGGGCCTCACGCGGAAGTGAATGCGCTTTCAGGAATTGATGCACGGGGCGCAACCCTTTACATCACACTTGAGCCCTGCTCTCACTCTGGCACAGGAAAGAAAACACCTCCCTGCGTTCCGTTGATAATCAAAAAAGGCATCAAGCGGGTTGTAATTGCGGCAGACGACAGGAATCCTGAAGTAAAGGGGATTGAGCAATTGAAGTTCGCCGGCATCCGCGTGCAGAGTGGCGTACTCAAAAAAGAGGCAGAGCAAGCGAACGAGGCATTCTTCAAGTACATAACAACCGGAAAGCCTTTCGTCGCAATCAAAATGGCGCAGTCTGCTGAAGGAAAAATAGGCTACAAGGGAAAAAGCAACGTAAGGATAAGCGGCAAAGAATTCGATGCATACAACCATCTTCTCAGAAACAGATACGATGCGATCCTTGTGGGCGTTGGCACAGTGCTTGCAGACGACCCGCGCTTAACCTGCAGGATGAAAGGCGGACGGAATCCTGTTCGAATAATACTAGACTCGCACTTGCGCACCCCTACGAATGCAAAAGTGCTGCATAATGCGCACGAAGAGCGCGTGATAATCGCATCTGTCGGCTTCAACTTGAAAAAAGAGGAATCGTTGAAAGAGAAAGGCGCGCACGTTTTGATTTGCGGCAGGAAAAAGACCGATTTGGGCGCGCTCATCGACTCGCTCCCTTCGCTTGGCATCTATTCAGTGCTAATAGAAGGTGGCGCGCACGTGATTGAATCCGCGCTCAAGGGAAAATTCGCGGACAAGGCGATACTTGCAGTCAG
>JAPLWZ010000101.1 GCA_026396335.1 Microcaldota archaeon
TTCCTTTCCCCCCTGAACAATTTCCGCCTTGCCCCGCACTCTAACAATTCCCCTGCCAGTAGAGTAAGCATCTGCAATGCCTCGCCTGCCGACAATGAATCCGCCTGTTGGGAAGTCAGGCCCTGGCACAATCTGCCGCAGCATTTCCATTGGCACCTGCGGGTTGTCTATCATTGCAACTAGCGCATCAGTAACCTCTCCCAGATTGTGCGGCGGCATATTCGTAGCCATGCCAACAGCAATGCCCGACGAGCCGTTCACAAGAAGGTTCGGCACCCTGCAAGGCAGCACAAGCGGCTCCTTGAGCGTGGCATCGAAATTCGGCGTGAAGTCCACTGTCTCCTTCTCAATATCAACAAGCATTTCCTCTGCGAACTTCTTGAGCCGCGCCTCGGTGTACCTCATGGCAGCCGGGTTGTCCCCGTCCACCGAGCCGAAGTTGCCCTGCCCCTCCACAAGCATGTACCTCATGGAAAAGTCCTGCGCCATTCTCACCATCGAATCGTAAATCGCCACGTCGCCGTGCGGGTGGTATTTACCAAGCACCTCTCCCACTACGCGGGCGGATTTCTTGTACGGCTTGTCATGCGTGTTTGACAGCTCGTACATTGCGAAAAGTATTCTCCTGTGAACCGGTTTGAGCCCGTCCCTAACATCAGGTAGCGCGCGCCCCACAATGACCGACATGGCATAATCTAGGTAGGAGGTGCGCATCTCACGCTCAACAGAGCGCTGCAGTATTTTCCCGTGCTGGTATTCCCGTTTTTCGTCAGCCATGAAATTTGCCTCAATCAAATAATGAAAACTAATCAAACATCCAAATTCTTGACTTCCTTTGCATGAGCCTCTATGAACAGTTTCCTCGGCTCCACTTCATCGCCCATGAGGATGGTGAATATCTCATCCGCCTTCATCGCGTCTTCCACAGTGATTTGCAGCAATATCCTGTTTGCCGGGTCCATAGTAGTCGACCAAAGCTGCTCAGGATTCATTTCACCCAATCCCTTGTAGCGCTGCGTGGTGGTTCCGTCGCCCCACTGCGCAAGCAGCTTGTCCTTTTCCGCATCCGAGTAAGCATAAACTTCCTGCTTGCCCTTTTTCACCTTGTAAAGCGGGGGCTGCGCGATGAATATGTGCCCCTTGTCCACAAGTTCGCGCAAGTACCTAAAGAAAAGCGTGAGGAGCAGCGTGCGTATGTGCGCGCCGTCAACATCAGCATCGGTCATGATCACAACTTTATGGTACCTTAGTTTTGAAATGTCAAAGTCCTCGCCAAAGCCAGTGCCAAGCGCGGAAATAAGTGTCCTGATTCCATCGCTGTTCAATATTTTCGCAATCTGCGCCTTTTCCACATTCAATATTTTCCCGCGCAAAGGTAGAATTGCCTGGAACTTCCTGTCGCGCCCCTGCTTTGCGCTTCCGCCTGCCGAATCTCCTTCCACAACATAAATTTCACTCTTCGCAGGGTCCTCTTCCGAGCAATCAGCAAGCTTTCCAGGCAGTACGCCTCCCTCCATCGCGCCCTTGCGCCTAACGAGCTCACGCGCCTTTGCGCAGCCTCTCTCGCATGCGCGGCACTCGTCGGTCATCGCCGGAAATTTTCACTTCCTTGTCTTTCTTCCCGGTGTTCGCTACTGCGTAATCATTAATCGTCCTTGTGAGCGCGGAACGGAACCCCACAAGGTGGAATCCGCCCTCTATAGTATTGATGTTATTCGCAAAAGTGTAGATATTGTCCGCGTACCCCTCATTGTACTGCATGGCGACTTCCACATTGATGTCGCCTTCCTGTTTTTCGAAATGAATCGCCTTTGTGATTGGCGCCTTGTTCTTGTTGATGAACTCCACAAACGAAATCAGCCCGCCCGCGTACATGTTGTCTTCGGTTTCGCCCGAAAGTTCGTCCTTGATTATAATGTGCAGCCCCTTATTCAGGAACGCAAGCTCCCTTATCCTGTTTGCAAGTATGTCAAAATGGAACTCAATGCTGTTGAAAATCTGCGCATCCGGCTTGAAGCGCACCTTTGTGCCGCTTCCCTTTGCGGGCCCAATCTCTTTCACGGGCGTAACCGCCTTCCCCCGCTCGTACCTCTGCCTGTAAAGCTTCCCGTCGCGCTTTGTTTCCACTTCCAGCCATTCTGACAATGCGTTTACTACGGACACGCCCACTCCGTGCAAGCCGCCCGACACTTTGTAGGTTTTATTGTCGAACTTGCCGCCCGCGTGCAGGATGGTCATGACCACTTCGAGCGCGGATTTTCCAGTCTCCTCATGGATTTCAACAGGGATGCCCCTGCCGTCATCAGTAACAGTGATTACGCTCCCGTCCCCAATGGAAACCTCAATGTGCTTGGCGAAGCCGGCCAGTGCCTCATCAATGGAGTTATCCACCACTTCAAAGACCAGGTGGTGCAGCCCGCGCTCGCCAGTGTCCCCAATATACATCGAAGGGCGCTTTCTTACCGCATCCAGGCCTTCCAGTACCTGTATGTTTTTCGCAGTGTATTCGCCCTGTTTCGGTGCATTATCAGCATTCTGTGAAGCCATGTTTACCACTAATTTCGAATATTTTTGCAGAGCAGTTTTTCCACTATTCAGAATGCATTTTTTACCCTAATTCCGAGTCATTTTTTGAAGCGTTTTTCCGCATCCCCGCGGGGTGCATTTTACGTCGTAGAACTGACACTAATCTTATGGCAAAATGGGCTTATAAAGGTATGTGTTTTTGAAGATGGTTTTCAGCACCACTTTTCGGATTCGCCTACGGCCTTTTTCAGCGTCAAAATCCTCATTATAAATATTGGCGCAAAATTAATGCCCATGCCAAAGGCACCACCAAAATCGGGCGATCATGCGCCGCTGAACAAGCAGTGGAAAGCAACCTGCCGCATACTTTTTGGCGCAGAAATTGGCGAGCTTTCCGAGTTCGCGCCCTACCTTAAGGAAACAATGTTCCCCTGCAAGATGTTCAAGTCCGCACTTTCCGGCAAGCCCGTTATGGTTTCCAGCCCGCATTACCCGGACGCAGGCAAATACGCATCGCAAGAAGAGATAGCGAAGATGCAATCCCTTCCACTTTCCATAAACGACATCAAGGACATAGATTCTCTTTTCGGGGCGGCTTCCGAGCGCGTGGTTTTCTGCGGCAACAAGCTCTTCGGGAAAAATGTGAATGTAAAAGAAGGCGACAATATAGCAGACTGCCTGGAAGTGCTCCACTCTCACGACATTTACAACTCAAAGTACGTCGCCTACTCATCCATTGGCCGCGTTTCGGATAGCATATACGGCGTAAACATTTTCTGGAAGTGCAGCCACGCCATCCGCTGCTCGGAATGTACTGTCGCAGGCGCGCAGCGGTGCTTCGAATGCTACTATTCCACAGGCATTGCGGACTCCTACTTCACATTCAACTGTTCCTCCTGCCAGGATTGCATGTTCTCCTTCAACCTGCGCGGGAAAAACTGCATGATTGGTAACCTGCAGCTTACGAAAGAGAGATACCGCCAGCTGAAGGCAAAGCTCGTATCAGAAATGGCTGAAAAACTGCAAAAGGACAAGCGCCTGTTCTCAATTGGCGACATCGCAAGGCTTTCTTTTGAACAGGGGAAATCCGAGGCGCTTGAATTGCCGCCCTCGGCAGTTCCAATTGAAGTGGAGGGCGCATTCGCAGCCACAAGCAGGATTGTGCTTGGCAAGCAGCACAACAGCGGCAGGCTCGCCAAGTGGCTCATGAGCAGGGCGATTGGAATGAAAAAAGTCCGCGGCGCGCAAGGATCACCTGCCTTCAAATCCGACTCCCCAACTGGCAGGCTGGTTGGCAGCGGCAGGCTGGTGTCTTTCAACGAAGCGCTCGCATCATCAGCAAACAGCATCTCCATTTCCGAAAGCGAGCTCCCTTCTCTGGATGAAATCAAAAAAAGGGCTGCGCAGAAAGCCGCATTCAGTCTTGAGCTTCTGGAAGGGCAGAACAGGGGCGTATGCGACACGCTCCTGGCATTCAATTCAAGCGACGTGTACCGCCTCTGGTGGTCTGTGCTCTCGAAGCATTCCGCCTACTCGACAGTGGTGACAGAGTCCGAGCACATATTCGGCGGCTGGGGAAGGAACATCTTCTCCCAGTTCTGCATCAACTGCGATAATCTGACTTACGCATCCAAGTGCTTTGAAACCGACAGCTCGTACCAGTGCCGCAACTGTTACTTCTGCCACAATTGTGAGGATGTTGAAGAGGGGATACTCTGTTTCAACGTGAAAGGCATGCGCTACGCGGTGCTGAACCAGCAGGTCACAAAGGAGGAATACGCGCGCATAAAGAAAATGCTCCTTGACTACATAAACAAGGAGCTTGACGCAAAGGGAAAGCTTGAGATTGACATATTCAGCATCGGTGCAGGGAAGAAGAAAAAGGAAAAGAAATGAAAAATTAGCAGCTACTTTATCTCCCCAACGATTTCCTCAAGCAAATCCTCAAGCGTGACAACACCCACAAACTCGCCCTTCTCATTTTCCACAATTGCGATATTTCTGCCCGTATCCTGCATTTTCGCAAATGCCTCGTGCGCCTTTGTGATTGTCCTGAATCGCAGCGGCTCCCATGCAATCTTGGAAAGGTGCCAGTCCGGGTGCTGGTAAAGCGCCTTGCCCATTATTTTTGCAGTGACCACGCCAACGACCTTCCCATCCATCATCACGGGGAAGCGCGAATATTCCGAGCCTTCAAGCGCCTTCTTGTGCGCCTCAGGTACCATAAGCTTCCCATCCAGCGCGACCACTCTGTTTCTCGGGGTCATTGCCTGCGCAACGGTCCTGTCTTCAAACGCAAGCACATTCTCAATCAATTGTTTTTCCTTTTGCGTAATGCTCTTGTGCTGCGCTCCAAGCTTCACAGCGGAGCGCACATCTTCTTCTGAAAACTGCTCAATGCCTGTTGCCCTAGAATAAGCACCGGGTATCAGGCGGTTGATTAACTCAAAAACCATGATCAGCGGATAGGTAAGCCAATAGAATGCCTCGGTAAGCGGGGCAAACGTGAGCATTAGCTGCTCCCCGTGCGTGGTGGCAAAACTCTTCGGGGCGATTTCACCGAAGACAAGCACAATGAATGTTATGGCACCCACTGCGATTCCAACGCCTGTGTCTCCGAATGCATCTATGGCAACTGCGGTGGCAAGCGCGGAAATGGCAATTGTCACAACTGTGGTGCCTATTATGAGCGCTATGATGACTTTGCGCCTGTGATTGCGCAGCCTCATGATGCTGTCCGCGCCCTTCACCTTTTTTTCCACCAGCGAATGCAGCCTCACCCTTGAAATGGACAGAAACGCCACCTCGATGGCTGCAAAGAAGGCGGATATTGCAAGAAGCACCAGCAGAAGAAGTGCCTCAGTTAGGGGATCCATGAGAAAGACTGCGGGAAATGAAAATAAAAAGCAGGGGGTCTGGGACTATGGCTAGTCGGCAAACTCTTCTGTTCGAGCACCGGAATCCTACTGGGAAAAGCTTTATAAGAATTGGTGTAATAAGTGTAATAGGTGTAATGATGGACTATATAACAAAAAAGATTCCGCGGAACCTAGTAGGCAGGTTAAGCAGGCTCAAAGCCCGGCTCGAACTTAAGGGTACTCGAAAGGTCACTGAAGGGGAAGTGTTTGCCCTTGCCCTCGCGAAGCTGGAGGAAGAGGTGGCAAAAGAGGAGCAATACACACTGCTCCAGCTTGCAGGATTCATCAAAGGGGGAAAGAAAAGCAACGCCGCGGAAATCGACAAAGTAGTCTATGGGATTTGAATGCCATTCGCCGATACCTCCTACTTTATCGCCCTCTTCCGTTCGAATGACGAGAAACACGAGCGGGCAGTGAATCTGTCAAAGGACCTGAACGAGCGAGTCCTTACTACGCAGCACGTTTTTTCCGAGTTCATAACTTTTATTTCTGCAAAGGATGGCAACAATATAGCATACGAACTAGGCCGAAGGATCTTGAAAAGCGAGCTTGTCCTGCTCTCAACTTCCAACGAGGACATTGAACTGGCTCTGGAGTACATACGGAAGCATCCAAAAATAAGCGGGTGCGACGCAATCAGCGCAGCTGTCATGCAGAAGATGGCAATAAACAAAATTCTCTCGTTTGATTCCGATTTTGACCGGATGGGCTTCGAAAGAATCAGCTAGAATAAGTTAGGTAAAGTTCTGTGGCTTCCCTTAGATTTTTTAGCGCCGTTTTTACTGTCTTCCCCTGGCTGACTGTGCCAACCTCGGGGCAGCGTGCGACGTACATTCCCTCCTCCTTCATGATGACTGCGTTCAGTGTCCGCATGCCACTCTTCCCGTTTTTGCTGATTATAAATATATCGTCATGTTTTGTCATGCAAAGCTTACGCTTTGGGCATTTAAAAACAAAAGTTGGTAGGGTGCCGGTGGGTTGGAAAGTCAACGGTATTCAAAAGCTGTAAAAAGCCAGTGTAACTCATTATCGTGTTGAATATATGACAAAAAAACTAAGTCTCGAAGATATGCAAAAAATAGCAAAATCTCGTGGTGGAGAATGTTTATCCTTAAAATATATCAATAGTAAAACATCTCTCTTATGGCAATGTAAATTTGGGCATACCTGGAGTGCGATGCCAGTTAATATTAAATCAAAAAAGAGTTGGTGTCCCCATTGTGCACACCTAGTGCCATTAACACTAGAAGAAATGCAACAAATAGCGGCAACAAGGGGCGGAAAATGTTTATCTAACAAATATCTTGGTTTTGAAAAGAAGCTCAGATGGAAATGTAGCGAAGGACATGGATGGGAGAACACGCCAGGGCATATTAAGTCTGGACAGTGGTGCCCGGTCTGTGCAAACAATAAAAGAGGAGTAAAGAAATGGAGTGATGACGAAACAAAACTATTAATAGAGAAATATCCAACTTCTAATAAGCAAGAACTAATTATTTTGTTTCCTAATAAGACATGTGCTAAAATCAAAAGCAAGGCAAAAACTCTCAAACTAGTAAAACGATATTATCCGCTTCGTAGTTGGAAAAAAGACGAAGATAATATATTGAAAAAAATATTCTACGACCAGCCAAAAAATGAAGTAATTCGTTTTATGCCTAATAGAACCTGGAGTTCCATACAAAATCGAGCACATAAATTAGGTATCTCTAGGTCGTTGAAATTCCAAAAAGAATCTATGCAAAACTTGTGGAAAAATGAAGATTATGCGGAAAAAATGAAAAACTTGTGGAAAAATGATGAATATGCGAAAAAAACGAAAATTGGTCAAAAAAAGGCATATCTAAGAAATAAAGAAAATATTGATAAACGCAATCGAG
>JAPLWZ010000043.1 GCA_026396335.1 Microcaldota archaeon
CGCGATTTTTCCGTCTACGTCCATATGCACAAAAGTAGGATCAAAGGATTAAAACGGTTTGCTGCCAGCCAGTAACTTTACTCGATTGCAAGGCTGCAGTTCGCCCCTGCGGAGGTCACGTTCTTGCCAAGGGTTATCTGCAGGTGCTTCTGGAAGTACTTTAATCCGCTTTCACTGGCGCCATCGATCAGGATGTATGGCTTGCCGGAAAGCGAAGAGAGCGCCTGCTGATAGTTCATCTGGCTTGACGAATTGTTGCCCTGGTTTGATGACAGGCAGCCGTTTGCATCGCAGCCGATCACCTGGAGGTCCTTGCCTGCGAATGCGCCCTTGCTGATGATATTCACACCGCACTGATAGATTGATTGCGCCTGTGCATCGTCTGCGCCGCGCACGTCATAGAGGACGCCGACCTTGCTGGAATTGACAAGCAGGCTGTAGAATGGCTTTGCATCTGCCGCAGCCTTGTCTTCCGTTGCATTTGCATTAGAAAAGAAAAACACGTAGGCAACTACTGCAAGCGCAACTATGGCAAGCACTGCAAACGCGGTTGTCTTGTCTTTTTCGGAAAGTTTCATATGATCTACCTCTGCCGGTCAAGCGTGCGCGCTTCTAAGGCGCGCAACTAATGCATGCGTTCTTCCCCCAACTCCCTAACTATCAGCCCCTATTTAATCCTGTATGATCGTCCTAGGTTTAGTTCAATATGTCTGCAGCCGGGCACATGGGCTTCTTGCCGTACATCGCTTCGTTATACTTGAACGTGGCGGTCTTGGTCACGACTGTCGTGAACACGGGCGCCTTGTTGTCAGTCGAATAGTACAGGTCGAATATCGGAACGTCCGGCATCTTGTCCAGGCAGTCTGATGCCTTGAGGCTGTTGGTTATGGTGTAGGTTGCCTCGCTTGAGTTGTTCTTCGCAGGGTTGGGTATGATTGAAGTGCAGGCGTTTCCGTTTATGTAATACTTGTTTGTAGTCTTCCCAAGCAGCCTGTTCTGTGTCTCTATCTGGCCTGCGCAGTCATGCATTGCCGCGACCGCCGCCTGAGATGCACTCGTCTCCTCGACAATCACTGTTGCGCTGGCAGAATTTTTGAACGTGCCGAAGAAGTCAGAGAACGATGTGTACTGCTCCGTGCTCATCACAATCGCGTAAAATGCGCCTGAGCCGACAATGAGCGCGAACACAAAGCCCAAGAATATCATCGCCCAGCCTGAAGCCGCCAGCTTGTTCCTGAAAAGCCCGCCTCGGAAGTACGAGAATATGCCGACAAAAATCAAAAGCCCGATTGCGAGTATGGATATGTCGATGATGCCAAGCACCAGGGGCGGGATGAATGTCGCCACGCTCTTCCTCGTCTTATAAGAAATCGGCGTCATCGAGGATGCAAGCGACATCACGCCGTCAACTGATGTCCTGCCAAGCGCATTGCCCGCGCCGAATATTGACTGCTGCACTGATTTTGAAGCAGCAACATATGTTTGCGCATCCACCTGCACCTTGTTGTAATTGTTTGCAAGCGCTGCGTACTGCGCGCCTGTCGCCGGCGGCTTGAAGCCGGAATCAAGCTGAGTCTTTCTTGTCGCAATGGAATTGTACGAGTCAACCGATGACTTGGAAAGCTGGTTCACGCTCCACTGCGCCTCAAGCACCTTGTCTGATGCGCTGTCCTGCGCTTCCAATGCAATCTTGTAGGCGCTGGTGGAATTATTTATCATGGATTGGAGAGTGAGCCCTGCCGTTTCGTATGCAGAAATTTCGTTTGTGAAGCTGTCAAACTTGCGCATGGCGAAGTCCTGCTCAAGCGCATCTGCCTTGTTAAGGTAAGAATCTGCCGCTGCGACAAAATTCGAGTCGGAAACTAAAGCCTTTGCCTCGATTGCCTGTGCTTTCAAGCCTGCGAATTTTGCAGTTGCCGATTTCATCTTCGGCGAGAATATTATCGCCTTTTCCTCGCCCAGCTTGTAGTTGATGCGGTCATCCGTGGATGTCGATACCAGCTCTATTGTCGATTCAAGTTTTGTGTATGGCGCTGTCTTTGCCTGGAGTGCCGTTATGGAGTTTTGTGCAGCCTTAAGGGAATCATAGTCAAAGTGCGCTTCCGGGCAGACGCCGATGCAGTCTGCGCAGTAAGTTTTTTCAGGGAATCGCAGCTTGTTTATTGCCACTATGTCCGCGCCCTGCTTCATGGTTGCAAGCGCATCTGACATCTGCGGGAATGAGGTGCCCATGGTGTCCGGGGTCAGCATGAGGTATGCCGATTCAAATTGCGTGTTGCCGGCTTCGAGCTTGTCTATCCCTTTCTTGTAGTCAAGTATGTATGTCGCAAGCACATCCACCATGCAGCCGTCCGAGCCTGTGACATAGCAGATGAGCGATGCGGTCTGAGTGCACGATACCATGTCGTTGCACGGCTTGTAGTCTAGGAACGTGCCGCCTGACCTGCAGGTCTTTTCAACAGGCCCGTACTTGGACATATAGTTGCGGCTCTTGTTGAATGCATCTTCTGCGTCGTGGAGCGTTGCAATATCTTCAGGGCTCAGGTAAAAGTTCGCGTCATAATAGGCCTTTATTATCCCGCCAATCTGCCCCTTGTCTGTGACCATCTGCTCGTTCAATAAGACGAGTGCAGGGATGCCGTTGATATTCACGATTTTCGCAGTGGAATTGTTGTATGAGAATGATGTGTAATTTATTGTGCCGTTTGCATCTGATGAATAGAGGTATGGCTTAAGCATGAAGTCCGCGTGTGAAACTGTTGCTAAAAGCAGGATAAAACCGAATAACGCTACGAGCCCCTTCATCAAAACCACCTTTATTTCCGGTTCTGTCGCCTCAGAACCAAGACTTCCTTGATTCATCGCCCAGAATTTATAATAGCTATAGTAATCTAGTTCTAGTTCGAAAATATCTCAGCTGCTTTTTCCAAAATCAGATTTCTTTGCCTAGCGCTTCCGCTCTTGGGTTGTAGAATTCCGAACGCGGCTCTTTCGAGCCGCGCCGGTCAAAAAGAAAAAAGGGGGTTCGGGGCTTTTCAGCCCCGAAGATAGGCTATTTACTGCCTCTTTACGCCCGAGATGAACTGGTCTGCTGCGGCCATTGTGTCGCTTGCAGAGTAACCAGCTACCACGATCGTGTTTCCGACTTCCTTCACGACAGGCGCGCTGCCTGCTGTGAATGAGACGTCAGAGCCCTTGAGGGCAGAGTCAGTCACGGTGTTGACCATCGGTCCGCCGACTGCAATCACTACGCCTGCGCTTGGAGCTTCCGAGTCCATTACGACAAGGTTGCTCTTGAGCACGTACGGCTGTGATGCTGTCACGGCAGCCTGGTTGTCAGGCTGGATTACAGCCTGCAGGCTTGAAGAGTCAACTGAGCATGCGGGCTTTCCGCCAGGTCCGAGGACCGAGCAGCTGCCTGCTGTTGCGTCAATTGCCTTCACCATGACGGTTACGCCACCGAAGACCTTGCTGTCACCAAACTTCATCACGTAGTCCTGGCCAGATGTCGATGCATTTGTGCCAGAGCTCGCAAAGGTGAATGACGGCATGCCCACGCGGGTTGCCACCATCATGTTTGCAGTGGTTGTGCCTATGCCGGATGTCTTGGAGCCGCGCTCAGACACAAACGGAAGCTGGTATCCACCTGCCGATGTGTAGTCTCCGAATGCCGTGCCTATGTAGTAGACATTGGGCGTGTTGGAGTTGAGCGGGAGGAACCTGAATCCTCCGCTGCTGATCGTCGCCGGGGCCGTTATGAACGGCACCGCAGAGTAGACTAGGTTGTTGGTCGTGTTGCCAACCTTGCCTGCGTCTTCCTGCAGTATTATTGCGCCCGAGTAGACGGTCCTGTCTGCTCCGAGAATCGCTGCATTGGACGTGTTCATCACGAAGGATATCGCGCCCTGCGCTGCAGAGTTGCCGCCAGCTGTGTCAAACCTGACATAGTTGGTGCTCGCGTTGTTCGCCGTGAGTGTCGCCCAGTTGTAGCAGTTCCTGCCCGAGATCTTGTAGAAGACCTTCGGTGACCATACGCTCGTGTTCGAGTAATTGGTCAGTGCAGTAGCCGAGCTGATTGCTGTAAGGCTTGTGCCCCAGTTGTAACCAGTCGTCGGGAGTGCCATTTCACCGCTTGCGTTCTGTACCAGGCCGATTGGGTCGTAGTACACATCTGCGAGCGTGTAGCCTCCTGCAATCACATTGCTTGCGCCGCCGAGCAGATTTGCTCCGGGCGTGCTGATGTGAAGCCACCTCGGGTTAGTGTAGGTGTAGGTGCTTGTGCACGCAACATCTCCACTTGTGTTCGCGATGGTGTAGGAGTCAGGGGACATTCCCTCGATGTTCACCTGCTGGAATTCCGAGCTTGCAAGGTCTACGCCGTTGTATGTCAGCGTGTAGACTGGGTTTGCTGCAAGGAAGTTCTCAACAGAGCCCATCTTCTCGTTTGTCGGGAAGTTGAGTACCCTGTAGACAACAATCTGCCTGAGAGAGTCAGGGTTCGAGCTGGTTGTGCCGGCTGCGTAGTCCCTGTTCTTCCACAGGAGCGATACTTCGAAGTTCTGGTTGACGTCTGTTGAAGACACCAAGTTGTACCTCGAGCCGTCCTGGAGAGTTATCTCGTCGGTGTAGATGGCCATTTCTGCCCACTTCGCGTTGAGGGTGAAACCGGGCGCTGTCCTGTAGACGTGGACCTTTACCACGTTGCCTGTTCCGCTCTGCGTGAAGGTGTAGGTTGTGCCGGGGTCGACCTGAATCTGGCCTACCACTGCCTCGTTGGCATCAAGGATGTCAATGATTGCAGGGTGGGTGTTCGTTGCGCCGACCGCGACTGAAATGTCCGATAGGCGGACCTTGAAGGTTCCCGCGTCGAGCACTTGTCCTACGTTGATGATTCCGTACTTCGCCTCCTTGGCAAGTTTCACCAGGCCGCCGTTAATAATTGCGGTTGAGCTTGCGAGAGCCGTTGTCGGAGGAGTCATCTGGCTGATTACCCAGTCACCGCCCATGAAGCTGACCTTTACCCTGTGCCTGTCCGTCCTCGAGTTCGAGTCCGTGGTGCAGGATTGCCAGTCATCAGATTGGTTGGTTGCGAGGTCGCCTGTGCACACTGGGATACCATAGTCGGTTCCAGCGAACTTGGCGCTGTAAGTCATTGAGCCGTACTTCTGGACTGCAACATCCATGATGTTGGAGTTTGAGGAGTACTTTACAACTGAGCTCGTCGGGTTTGCTGCGCCTACCCAGAATGCCTGTTGCTCTGTGTAAGCTGCTCCGATAGCGTTGTTGTCAGTGACTGCGACGTCTGCAAAGCCAGAGAACACGTCTCCGCCGATGCGGTAGAGCAGTGCCTTTCCAGCTGTGCCGGTTACGTCAGCTGCAAGCCTCAGGGGTGAGGTTGTTGCGCCTGATGTGTCGGAGTCAGTTGTTGCGTACGAGTAGCCGTCGTCTCCTGCGATTGAGGATTGGCGGTTTGCCAACATCTTGTCGATGTTGTCTGATATCAGCGTCTTGAAGGTGTGGCTGCCAGCTGTTACGCCGGGAACTGTCACCGTCAGGGTCACAGACTTGCTGCTCTCAACTATTGAGCATGTGCCTGCGCCGCTCACGCCCGTGCCTACTGTGCAGGTCGGGGTGCCGCTGACTTGGGCGGTAAGACTCGAAGTCTTGTACGCCTCGTTTGCAATCTTCGCTGCGATGTTGGCCGCTGCCACACCGTCGGAGACTGCTGCCTTGTTGCCTACGACAATCTTCACTGTCGGCTGTCCATTCTGGTCAACCAGCTGAGTGCTGCCGAACACCACGTCGGCCATTGCAATTGCTGATAAACCAAGGATTGCCGCGCCTGTGAAGGCCGCAAGTTTCCTTACGTTTATGCTTTTCATTGTTCCACCTCAAATGTCGTCTTTCAGGGCATGGTACAAAACTTATCGACGACATTGATTTTTTGCCCTGTATTTTTTCCTTTCATCCTTTCTTTTTCGTGTACCGTTTCCCATCCGGAGCATTCGCCAAAACGCTCCTCATAGGGAGACAGCAATGATGTTCCGCGCTAGGTTTATAAAGTTTGACCAATTTTTAAATAAATAGTTTCTAAATAAAAGTTTAAACATCGACACTTCAAGAGCCAAAAAGTTTGGTTTTGCCGAAGTTTAGTTGTTTATAATGGAAAGAAAAGGGTCAGTTCTCTTTCGTTCGTGTTTTCCTTTGAGTTTGGGGAGTTGCCAAGCTGGTTTGCCAGCCTGAATTACTTTTTCCTGCGCCTCCCCTGTCTAACAGTTATTCTAATGGATATATAATAACGGCTATTTCTCCTTCGAGTGGCCCTGTTGCTCAATTTCTTTACTTTCTCTCGCCGTATTCGCTCATGAATGCGAAGTACTCCTTGAGGTCGCGCGTCGTTACTGAAGGACGACGTGTTTTTATTACAGTCATCACTCGTTCAGTGCTTAAGTTTGAACTCTTTCTGAGAACTTCAAATTTCGGCAGAGTCGGCTTCGAGGCTTGCGGCGTTTGCTTCAATCCTAAGAGCATCAGTATCTTGTCTACGAAGCTTATTCTCTGGATTGGCTGTGCAATAGATTCTTCTTGTTGTAGAGGCGCTTCAGGTACTTTCTTGCCCTGTAGTCTGTCGCGAACCAACTGCATCTTGACTTCCTGGCAAATACTTGTGATATCTGCCCCTGTAAATCCATCTGTAGCAGATGCAAGTTGATTCAAATCCAAGTCTCCCAAGAATTTTGCAAGGTTTGTTTTGAATACTTGCGCTCTTGCTGGCTCATCTGGCGGAGGTATGTAGACTATCTTATCAAATCTTCCTGGTCTTAGGATTGCTGAGTCCATCTCCGATGGCTTGTTCGTTGCACCCACTATCATGACGTTGTTAAGCTCTTTTACGCCGTCTAGCTCTTGAAGAAGTTCGGTAAGAATTCCGCCCCGGTATTTGTCACGGCTGGGGGCTAACGCTTCAATTTCATCTATAAATATCAGTGCTGGGGCGTTCTCCCGTGCGCGGTTGAATACTTCCTTAACATACGAGGCAGGGTCTCTGTTTTTTCCTCCTGTCAATTCTGCTCCTGAAATCATGAGGAAGTTGGCATTCAGCTCGTTCGCTGCCGCTTTCACAATCATTGTCTTTCCGCAGCCTGGCGGGCCGAAGAGAAGCAATCCTTTCGACGGCTTGACATCCATCTCTTTCATCAAATCTGCATGCAATAACGGATATTCAATCGCTTCGCGAAGGATTTTGTGGACATCTTCCAAACCTGCAACATCCTCCCATCGTACTCCTTTCTCATCAGGCTTTTTCTCTTCTGCTTCAGAGCGCCGTTCGTAATCCTTTCTGAATGTGCTATAACTCTCTATCTGACTGAGTGACACTGATGGTTTTATTCTTTTTATTACGTCGAGCAAGTGCTTAGTGGTTATCTGAATAACCACTCCTGCTTTTGATGCTGCCCTTGCAGTCGTGATAGACGCTTCGGTGCAGAGGTTCTTGATGTCTGCACCAGAATACCTCTCAGTCATGGACGCTAGTTTATCGTAATCTATAGCATCTTCTTTTGGCAGCTTGCTAAGGTGGACTTTGAAAATAGCTTTTCTTGCATTGAAATCAGGCAGCGGCATGTAGATTATCTTGTCGAACCTCCCTGGCCTCATAAGCGCAGAATCAAGTTGCTCCGGCATGTTAGTTGCGCCTACAAATATTACTGGTTTCTTAGGTCTTGCTGCAAAACCATCTAGCTCTTGGAGAAGAACACTCATTACTCTTGGTGCTACATCGTCACCAGTATAAGAATCACGTTTCTTGCCAATAGAATCTATCTCGTCAAAGAATAAAAGGAATGGTGCACCTTTTCTTGCAATCTCGAATACTTCTGCGAGGTTCTTTTCAGATTCGCCATACCATTCTGATAGCAAATCAGAACATTTTACATATCTAAATCCAACGTCCAGCTCATTTGCCAGAGCACGCATGAGCATAGTCTTGCCCGTGCCAGGGGGGCCAAATAGCAATATCCCTTTCGGCGGTTTAATGCCATATGTGTAGAGATATTCTGGGTTTTTTATAGGGGTGATTATTGCAGCTTTTAGTTCATCTTTTACGTCTTCATAGCCACCAATATCAGAGAGCATTTCTGCACTGTCTTCTTGTGGGAGGTCTGCATCGCCGAATTTGCCAAAAGCCTTCTGCTTTGCACGCTGAATTGCTTTCTTTTCGCCAGACATCTTTATCCCCTGTGACTCCAGCACTGCAATTCCGGCGACTGAAAGGAAACAGTAGAAGAATGAAAGCGGCTCGGCAAGATTACCAAATGCAGGTGCCACAAAGAAATTCACTATTGGCACGAGGAAGAGCGCGCAGGCCGCAATTGTCTGTTTGTACTTGTAGTTAAGGTGTGCTGGCAGAAATCCTACGATGAAAAGTACGATCGCCCATACCGCTAACTGAACGATTGCTGAATCTTGTATTAGGAGTTTGAAAATATTCGAGCCGATTTTTTCAAGTGCCGGCATGAAATATTGCCAGCTTCCAACAAATGAAGCAACCGCTCCCCCTGCAGATGAAACAAGGTCCCCAATTCCAACCTCGGGCTGTCCTTTATTCTGCAGTTGCTCCATAGCTGGACCATAGATGTTTTGGTAATTGTTTGAAATTGTTATGAATGAAGAAGTTGGCTGTAGCCAGATGGTTGAAAGAATCAAAACCATCAATATCGCAGGAATTGAAATGAATATGCTGCGGCTGCTTCCATACCTTAGAGCCGCAATCCCCAAAAGCAAAAACAGAAAACCTGATAGAAGCGAGAATGGGAATGGTGCGAACGGAGCCATGATTGCTACTTCTAAGAACGCAATAATGTCCCAATGATCTATTACTGTGAATAGAGTTATTGCTATGACAATTAAGTAAACCCACGCCAATACGGGTGCCTGATATGCAATAGCTGGGAATGCCAATGCTATCCCGAATAA
>JAPLWZ010000178.1 GCA_026396335.1 Microcaldota archaeon
CCCAAGTATCGCTTGCCCGACTAGGCAACTGCGTAAGTCCTAGATCTAATACTTTAGTTTTTATTCTGAAAAAATTAGCCGTGGTTATAGCTCTGATCTCTTGCGGTTGTGGCGGGGAATCCCTTGGGGTAGAAAAAAAAAGAATTGCGAAATGAGTGAACGCGCACCGACCCTAATCCTTTAAGAGCCAATCGCCTATATTTCCACACGACTAGGGCCTATAGTCGAATGGTAAGACGTCTGCTTGACGTGCAGAAGACTCGGGGTTCGATTCCTCGTGGGCCCACTCCCATATGGGGCATTAGGCATTCAGCTTATCCCCCTGAGGGTTTCACCCCCAACATGCAACAGAAGGGGTTATGCGTGATGGTTATGGCACCTGTTTCTGCATTTTGCCCGTCATATGTGACGGGATTGTTCACAATTGAGGAGCGCGACGCATGCGGCGCGGGTTTTACTATTAACAAGGGGCTGACAACAACTGTTTCTAAATTGAATTCCGGCAGGACAAAGATAACTGTCAATGGGATTGAAAGCCCTGCGCCTGTTTCAAAAGCGGTTCTGCGAAGGTTCGCCGAACGGTGCGGGAATGTCGGGCTTCTTGAGATAAAGCATGAGACGGAAATACCGATTGGCTACGGACTCGGGATGAGCGCCGCAGGCGCGCTTTCGCTTTCGTTGGCGCTGAATGAATTGTTTGGCGCGGGTTTTTCCAAGAACGAGTGCGTGAAAATAGCGCACGATGCGGATGTGGAATGCGGCACCGGGCTTTCGGGCGTGGATGCATCCGCAATAGGCGGAATGCTTGCAAGAAAAAGCGTGAGTGACAAGCCGGTTGCCTTGAAGTTTGAGGAAAAGGAACTGGAAATTGCATTCTTCGCACCCATCAGGACGGCAAATATCATCCGAGATGACTCCTGGAAGAAAAAAGTGAATATCGCCGGAACAGGAGCGCTTGAAATGCTTTTCAAAAAGAAAAACTATGATTCGCTCATTGATGCGTCAAGGCAATTCACAATCGACTCCGGCTTGGGCAGCTGGTGCGGCGGGGAAATGGAAAATAATCCGCGCGCAAGCATGGCAATGATAGGGCAGACCCTCTTTTCAGATTCGCCAATGGCGCTTTCGCGCCCTCCGGTGAACCTCCTTAAGGTAAAAACAGCGAAGAAGGGCGCAGTATTGCTATAGCCCGATTGTTTTGGCGGATGCGGGGACAACTCTTTAAGCCAAAAAGAGAATATCGAAGTATCGATAATAATCCCGGCTTACAATGAGGAAAAGTACATTGGCGCGTGCCTGGCTTCCATAAAGAGGCAGAAATTCACAGAAAAGTACGAGATAATAATTGGCGATGGCGGAAGCACTGACAATACGCAGAAAATCGCCCGCGATTACGGGGCGCGCGTGATAGAGGAAAAATACGGGACCCCCTCGGGCGGAAGGTACGCAGCAAGCAAGGTTGCTAAAGGGAAGATTTTCTTCTTCGTAAGCGCGGATGTCGAACTCGGCAGAGGATGCATGCAAAACACATACGATGCTTTTTCAGACCGCAAGGTGACCTGGGCGCTTGGCGGAGTGGCGCCATTGGAGGGCAACTGGCTTGAGAAATTCGGGGCGCTCATACTGAACCTCATTGCAGGGATATTCAATCCAATAGGAATAGCGTATGTGAACGCAGACAATCTTTCTGCACGCGCGGATGCATATAGGAAAGTCGGCGGCTTCAACCCGAAACTTGTCACATCAGAAGACACTGATTTGGGAATACGCCTCATGAAATCCGGGAGATTCAAATTTGCCTGGAAAGCCACCACATTGCTCTCCATGCGCCGCGTGAGGAACTGGGGCTACCTGAGGTTTGCAATGTTCCACACGACAAACTTCTTTTCCACGCACCTGTTCTCAAGCGCAGCGCAAAGGTATGACCCGGTAAGGTAAGGCAAAAAGAACCAGGCACTATTTTCTTTCGTAGAAGCAGCCGACCTGCTCGCGCATGTTCACTGCAAATTCCTTGCCACCTTCGGATTTGAAAAGGAGTATTTCGCCTTTTGTGCCAAGTATTGTGCCAAGAACGGAATAGGTCCTGTGCGGAGAATGGAGGCGCGGGTAAAACGGCGAGAAATCCAATATGTGCGGCTCAAAGTCAGGAAGCACGCCGCTTGTGCGGACCATTTCAACAGCGGACTTGAAGTTTTCGTGCGCAGTTCCCTTGTCAAATATGAGCCGCGCTATTTTCTGCTGCAAGCGCACCGCGTTTGAGAATGAGAAGCGGGATTGCACCGCCTCTTCTGCACCATATACTTCGTCAGGCCCGCGGAATGACGCTACAACGCAGCCGAAGTCAGACCCCTGTTCGCGCATCCTCTCCTCGAACCTTTCTTTGCGCGTGACGCCGCATTTCACTATGTCCGAACCAAACCCGGCCAGGTAAAGGCAATACTCTTCCTTTTTCGCCTCTTCGTAAACTTGCGGGAAACCAGTGAAATCGCCAACAGTATATACGCGCGCCATGTCGCGCGCAGAGCAGGTGGGGCACTGCCTTACATGAATTGCGTTGTTGCTGCACGGGGCATATGATTGAGGTGTCCTGTAGCCTATGCATGCGCGGGTTTCCGAGAAATTTATGTCTTCGCTTTTGCCTGCCTCAAGCTCCACCTGCACTATTTCGCCGTCCTTTCTGCTAACTAAAATGGGCTTTCCCTCGCCGGAATAGAAGCGCAGAAGGTGCGGCAGAATGTTTTGCATGGGCACTCTTACGGGCAAATTCGTTTAAATAGGTTCACAGAGTAGCTTGCCAATAGTACGAGGTTACAAGGTGATAATATGGGTCTTGACGAATACCTAAATTCGGAAGTGAATGCGCTCAAGGAGAAGGGCTTGAACTGGCAGCTGCGCTCACTGCAGGGCGGGAGCGTTCCGCGCTGCAAGGTGGACGGCAAGGACGTGCTCATGCTCTGCTCGAATAATTACCTCGGGCTTTCCGAGAACAGGAAATTGAAAAAGGCGGCAATTGACGCCGTTCGCTCGCACGGCGCTGGCTCGGGCTCGGTGAGAACGATTGCGGGGACAATGGACCTGCACCTTGCGCTTGAGAAGGCGATTGCGCGCTTCAAGCACACAGAAGCGGCACTTTACTTCCAGACCGGCTTTGCTGCAAACCAAGGCTCCATACCCCAACTTGGCGTTGAAGGAGACCTTCTGATTTCTGATGAACTGAACCATGGCTCAATTATTGACGGTGTGAGGCTTTCAAAAGCGGAGCGCACGATTTTCAAGCACAAGAATATGGAAGACCTTGAGCGGGTCTTGAAAGAAGCAAAGGCAAAAGGCACCTATAAAAAAATATGGGTGATTACAGACGGCGTTTTTTCCATGGACGGCGATATTGCGCCGCTTGACAAGATTGAGAAAATTGCGCATGAGCATGGCGCATTCATCTATGTGGATGATGCGCACGGCGACGGGGTGCTCGGCGAGAACGGACGCGGCATAGTGTCGCACTTCAAGCTCGAAGGGAAAATAGAGGCTGAGATGGGCACGTTCTCAAAAGGGTTTGGCGTGGTGGGCGGCTATGTGGCAGGCTCGCAGGCGCTTTATGACTTCCTGCAGAACAAGGCGCGTTCTTTCCTTCTTTCAGGCTCGGCGCCGCCGGCAACTGTTGCCGCGTGCAGGGCATCAATTGAGCTTCTTGAGGCAGACGACAAGCTCGTCCGCAAACTCTGGAGAAATACCAATTACTGGAAGAGGAATTTGAAGAAGCTCGGCTTTGACACGGGCGAGAGCGAGACGCCCATCACCCCGGTGATGCTTGGCGACTCAAAACTTGCACAGGAATTTGCAAAGGAGCTTTTTGCAGAAGGGGTATTCGCGCTGCCGATAGTTTACCCGATGGTGGCACAGGGCAAGGCGCGCATCCGCACCATGATCACTGCCGCACACAGCAAGGACGACCTGAATGTTGCTTTGGCGGCATTTGAAAAGGTCGGGAAGAAATTAGGAGTAGGAAAGAAGTAAGCAGCAGGTACGCAACATGGCACAAAAAAAGCGCACGCCCGCACAGATGAAGGAGTTCACCGAGCAGGTGCAGCAGCACCTTGAGGAGGAAAAAAAGCGCTCCGGCGCAGGCTCTCTTGCCGAAATAATTCTTGGCGGGCAGGACGGGCTGGTGAATGTGCTAGGCATAGTGCTTGGCGTTGCTTCCGCCACTTCAAACGTGTTCATCGTGCTTATTGCAGGGCTTGTCGCGACTTTTGCCGAATCAATTTCAATGGCTGCGGTTGCGTATACTTCCACGCGCGCCGAGCAGGACCACTACTGGGCTGAACTCAAACAGGAAAAGTGGGAGATAGAGCATGTGCCCGAAGTGGAGACAGAGGAAATACGGCTCATTTACATGAAAAAGGGATTCCGCGGTGCGGAACTTGAGAGGATGGTGAAAAGCATCACCTCGAACAAGGAGTTATGGGTTTCAATCATGATGACCGAGGAACTCGGGCTTGCGCCAATTGAAACGCAAAACCCGGTGCGCGCAGCAGGAATTGTAGGCGGCTCTGCTTTTGTTGGCTCAGTAATACCACTCATTCCATTTGCATTCCTGCCCGTGCAAACAGCGATGGTTGCGTCGCTTGTGATTGCCACCATTGTGCTGTTTTCAGTGGGCGCGTACAAGGCGAAGATAACGGTTGGTTCGTGGTATAAGAGCGGCCTTGAAATGGTGATTGTCGGCATGGTCGCAGCGATAACCGGCTGGCTGATAGGAAAGGTGCTTGGCGACTGGTTCGGGCTGAAAAATCTCTCTGCTTTATGAGATTTGCCTGCTTGAAAAAAATAGCTAATCTTTCTTTTGCTTGAGCGCATCCAGCTTCTTGTCTATTTTCTTTTCTGATTCAAGCCTCTCAAGATCGTAACTCCCGTAGTCCACAAACTTCATGCCCTTTCCGAGCAAGGGATGGACTTGCAGTATGAGCTTGTGCATGTCCTGTGCAACGCGCCTGTAGTCAATGTGCCCCTGGCGCATGGAGCGGAGTTCGCAAAAGTGGTATGCTTCGCGCAGGTTCATTTTTACGTACCAGCGCATGCGGCAGCCAAGCGGAACCACATACTGTGCTTCATTCGGCATTTCCTGCACCATTTTGCTGAAGAGTGAGTCCGCTGCTGCAACTGCTGCCGCCACTTTATCACCGAATCCAGCGTCAACCAGTTCCTGCGGCATGTCAAAGCCATGTTTTGTAGTGAGCAACTGGCGCTCCTGTGTTAGAATCCTGTGGCGGTGCAAGTCGCGATACATGCCAAAGTTGCCCGTCACGCAGAATGTGTAGAATGCAGCTTCGAACGCCCTGCCTGGTTTCTGGCGGCGGTTCGCGCGAGTGCCAATGTATGCGAGAAGGAGCGCCTCTTTTTCCGCGTGCGGCATTTTTGCCACGTGCGCCTTTACTTCGTTCATTTCTGCGTGCGAATTGGCGAAAAGGATTGCTGTTACGATTTTATCCTCTGCGTCCTTGTCATAATCAACGAGTGTCACGTGAGCAGTATCTTGTGATGCTGCTTGCAGCTGCGAATTGCCTGCTGCTGCCAACTTGGAAATTGCCTCGCGGTTTACAGTTATGTAACCTTGCGCTTCCTTGCCGTATTTGTCATCCGCGCGCTTCACGAACGAGGGGATTACTTTTGAGAGTTCTGTGTGAGATGCACGGGCGACTGCGCGCGCCTCTGAGAGCGGAGATGCATACATTTTCGAAAGAAGGTACTCGAATGCCCGTCCGTTCCCGTAAAAGCCGGCGTTGGTGAGTGTTGCGGCTGGCAGGATGCCACGGAGCAAATCGCACACTTTTGCGCGTATTGTTGCCGCGTATGCGCGGTCGGACGTATCCGGTGCGCGCGGGTTTTTCTTCTGTTCAAGTTCGGTGAGTGGAACGATTAGCGATGCATATGTGTCAAAGAGCAAATCGCAAACACGAATGTATTCTTCGGCGAACTTGGAGGACATGATGCGCTCTTCGCGAAGATAGCGGTACTTGCCGTCCGGTTTTTGGTCAAAGTAAACATAGCGCGTGGACTTTTCAAGCGGCGAAATGCCGATGCGCGAGTCCTGCATGACTTTTGTCACTAGATTGGAGATATTTTCCGCTGCAAGGTGCGCTCCGCCGAGTTCTGCAACAGAATCATCGCCGTAGCCCACAAGCACCCTGTCATAGAAGTCCTCTGCTTTTTTTGTGGCAACAAGCTGAGACGCCCCCCTGCCCTGGGATAGGCCAACAATCGCATCGAAGCCGGACTCCGGGTCCTGTATGAATTCCTCGAGAAGCACTCGGCGCAATGATTTTGCCGAGCGGGAGTAGCGGGAGAAGAGCGCGCCCTTCACTGCCTCGGGCAGGTTGATGAGCACAAAGCAGTCGCTTTCCAAATTAGTGCAGAACTGTGAGAGTATTGCCTTTTCCTTGTCAGTGAATTGCTCGGACACCATACCCACCAGCGAAAGAAGCGGAGAAAGAGAATAAAAAACACTAGCACGTGTTTTTTAGACTTGGAACGAGGGAAGCCGAGTTCCAAGAAGATAATAATGCTTTGGCTACTGCTTTGGAGCGTCCTGATGTTGCTTCGGGGCGTCTTGCTTTGGCTGCTCGGCAGGTTTTGCTTCAGGGTTTTTCTGCTCAGGCGGCTTTGCTTCATGGTTTTTGCCGTTGTGATTCCCGTTTCCATTGCCGTTGCCGTTGTGGTTCGCATTCAAGTGGCTGCCGCTTTTCTTGTCAGCATCAAGCCGCTCCATCACAGATTTCACGACAAGCGGCCATGCGACCGTTGCCTCTGAAAGAACTTCCACGAATCTGCCGCCTTCCTCCTCTGGCACGAACTTGCCCCAGGAAACGCCTTCCGAATAAGTGCAGCCGGAAAGACCGCCCCAGTGCACAGGCTCGGGGCAGATTCTGATTGCCGCATCAAACCGCTTGAAGCCGCCGCCCTTGCCGATTCTTTTTTGGATTATGTCAAGATAGGGGCCGACCTGCTGCGCGAAATTGCGCGGCACGCCTCCTCCGATTGTGAATATGCCCGCCTTTTTCGAGCGCTGGAATTTCGAGGTGAGGTGCTCCAGGTCAAGGTACGGATTGAAGACAAGCGGGCTCTTTCCCTTGAGGCGCATTCTTCGCCTGTAAATGCCGAAGTCCAGCCCGAGTTCCGAGTCGGTCCACGCGGGGATGTAAACCGGGACTTTCTTTTCGTATGCGCTTTTCAGTATGCCCCTGCCTTCCACGTTGTCATGCAAATACCTGCCAAGCTCGCGGCAGATCCTGTAGCTGCATAAGTTTTGCCCGGGCTCAAACGAGTCTAGAACTTTTGCCATTATCGTTTCCGCGTCGTCGAGGTTTTTCTCAAGCTCAAGCGTGTCGTAAATCCGGTCGTAGCCTTTGTCAAAGAGTTCCTTGTCGTTCATTCCTGATTTGTACTTGAAGTGCGTCATGCCCGCCGCTTCCACAAAGCCGTGTGCGATGAGCGCACCTGTTGAAACTACTGCCTGTATCATGCCGTAATCGATCATGTCACAGAGAACCAGGCCCATTTTCGCCGCAGTCATTGCGCCGGAGAATGTGCCGATCACCATCATGTCCTTGTCATTCGACATCTTGTAAAGTAGGTCAGATGCCTCGCCAACGCCGCGCGCGGTGAAAGAAGTCTTGCCCATTGCGCGCACAAGTTCGGAGATGGTATTGCACTTCCTCAGGTCAAGCGTTTCCAGTGGCTCAAATCCGTCCGATTTGCCGTCGTGAAGCTCCCTCTCCTTGTGCTGATTTTCCCCATGATTCATGCTTTAACTGAGAAGTGAAAGTATAAATTAATTTGGAAATTTTATCCTGAAAAAATAATTTCCAAAAAGGCGGAAAATGAATGGAAAACGCATGAAAATGGATGAAATGCGGATAAAAATAATTGAAACATGAATAAAATCTAGGGAAAAGATGAGCATGGACTCAGGGGGATTCGAACCCCCAGCCTCCTGCATGCCATGCAGGCGCGCTACCGTTGCGCCATAAGCCCGAAAGACAGCGGAAAAAACAAAAGAAAAAAATAAAACAAAAAAACAAATGCGCCCTTAAGAGGGCGAGATGTAAACGACAGAGTCGCCGCGCACGAGGACAGTCCCGAGTCCGCGCTTCACTTCGCCGTTCTCAAGGTGCTCTGCCTTTTCAAGCACTATGTTCATGTGAACGTCGTAGGACACCATGGTCCCGCGAAGCTCGCGTCCGCCCTTGAGGCCGACAACAACCGTGTTGTTCAGCGCCGAGTTCAGTATGTCAAATGGTCTTTTCTCTGCCATAAAAAATCCCTCGCCCCTCAAAGAAATGGGAGCGAGAGAGTTACTGAGGAGAAACGTTTTAAACGGCTCCTATTCTCAGGGATTTGGCGCAAGAACGGTTTAGAATTTCCCGCCAAGCGACTGGTAAAGGAGAAGCACATTCAGCCCGATTATGATTGCCGCCACAAGCCATGCGGCGGCAACTGTCTTTTTGTCATTCACCTGCTTGCCCATGATCTTTTTGTCTGATGTGAAAATGATCAGGGGGATGAGCGCGAAGGGGATTCCGAACGAGAGCACCACCTGCGAAAGGATGAGCATGGAAAGCGGGTCAAACCCGAACCCGATTATGATGAATGCAGGAAGCATGGTGATGAAGCGGCGCAGGAAAATGGAAATTTTCCTCTTGATGAAACCCTCCATTACGACCTGCCCCGCCATTGTGCCTACAGTTGCAGAGGACAGGCCTGACATCAGAAGCGCGAATGCGAATACTGTTGGCGCTATCCCGCCAAGGAGCGGATGGAGCGTGGTGTGCGCATCTTCTATTCCATTCACTTTCACGCCCGCGGCATAAAATACTGCGGCCGCCATGATGAGCATTGCGGCATTCACGAAGAAGGCGGCATTCATTGCGATGAATACGTCCCAGCGGGCTGCAGCCAAATGCTTTTTCTTGCTGTACCCTTCGCGGACGCGGGGCTGCACAAGTGCGGAGTGAAGGTAGATGACGTGCGGCATCACGGTTGCGCCGACAATTGCGACTGCCAGGTAAATGCTGCTCGCGCCGACCATGGGGATGAGCGTGTGGTATGTTATCGCGCCCCAATCGGGCTTTGCAATGAATATTTCGAACAGGTAGCTTACGAATATGGCGATGAGGAATCCCATCATTGTGTATTCGAATTTGCGGAATCCCATTTTCTCGACGGCAAGTATTGCGAATACGATTACGCCCGCTATCAGCGCTGCAAGGAGAAGAGGTATCTGGAACAGGAGGTAGATGCCGAGTGCTGCGCCCAAAAATTCCGCCAAGTCAGTTGCCATCACCACGAGTTCTGCTGCAATCCAAAGCGGGAAAGCTGCCTGCGGGAACTGCTCG
>JAPLWZ010000059.1 GCA_026396335.1 Microcaldota archaeon
GGGCAGACGCGCTCAGTGAACATACACATATCCGCGCCCAAGTACTTCACAGAAGGGACGTTCACGCTTTACTTTGACATAACCGGCGTGTCGCTAACGCAGTCAGATACCGCAATCACCACCACAGTCATAAAGGAGAGGCGGACAGTGGAGCTGCACATACTGGAGATGAGCAGGCAGGATGCGTTTGCGCTCATGTCGCAGGCGAACGACATCAGAACGCAGCTCATAGACGCAGGCGC
This sequence comes from Microcaldota archaeon, assembly GCA_026396335.1. GTDB lineage: Archaea > Micrarchaeota > Micrarchaeia > Anstonellales > Anstonellaceae > UBA10161. Next base: position 243 of record JAPLWZ010000059.1, read on the forward strand.
CTACCACGGCCAGGTGGTGGACGTTTACAACAGCGCGGAGAAAAACTACAAGGAGGACAAGTTCGGGCAGCTGAAGAGCGATCTTGTCAGCCTGCAGGAACTGCGCGACGCGGCGCTTTCCGCAAAGGACAGGCTGGCCGCATTCAAGGCAAAACTTGATGCTGCGTCATCAGAGAGCATAAGCGCATACCAGTCCCAGCGCCTTTACTCGCTTGCAAGCTCTGCGTTCGAGCGCGGCGACTACAACAATGCGATGCTTCGGCTGAACGAGGCTGATTTGACTTATGCGCTTGAGAGCGCGCAGAGCTTCTCGCTCGAGGCGTTTGTGAGGAAATACTTCCTGCAGATAATCGCAGGGCTCGCGATATTGTCCGCAGCGTGCATGGTGATTTTCGTGGATGTGCGGTTCTGGATGATGAACCACGAGCTTTCCCAGCTTACCAATGACGAGGTGATACTGCTTGGCCTGATAAAGCAGGTGCAGACGGATTACTTTGACGCAGGGAAAATGTCAACTGCGGAATATTCCTCGTCGGTGCAGCAGTATGACGAGCAGCTTGGCAAGGCGGTGCAGAGGAAGGTTGAGCTTGAGACACTGAAGCGCAACTACTTCAACTTCAAGGGCAAGTCAGTCAGGCTTGGCGCGGAGAAGCAGAGGCTTGAGGAACTGATGAGGGAATTGCAGACAGACTACTTGGAGAAGGGCAAGATTGAGACGCGCACTTATGAGAACAGGATGAAGAGCTACTCAAACAGGCTCTCCGAAGTTGAGGAATACTTGGCAGTGCATGAGGCAGAGGAGACGATAAAGAGGGAAGGCAGCATAGGAAGGAAGATTGCGAATTTGTTTGGGAAGAAGAATTAAGGCTCCCGTCAAAACCCCTTTAAACACATCATATAATAGAAAAAGCCGTGAGGGGTATGCACACTTACTCAAAAGACCCAGCAAACAATGAGGCAGTTGCGCGGATAATTTCGAACAACGGCGGCACGCTTTCAATAAAAGGCAAACCATTTTTCAAACAACTTCTCATACACGAAAAATGCGCAATGGCCGCCTGCACTGCGTGGGAAGAAACGAGATCCGGCTACTATTACGCACACTTGATTTGGGACATACGTACGCTGAACGGCGTTGCAAGCATGCTTGAATCGTTCAAGAAAGGAGACAGCCCGATAAAGCAGCTGAAAGACCCGCGGCAAAACCCGCTGCACATTGCAATAGACCATGTGGACTGTGGATACGAGCACACGCTGCAGGCGGCAATGCCAGCGATATTCATCCTCACGCACAAAATAGTGAAACCGGACTGGAAAGACTCGCAGGGGCGCACGCCTCTTGAAAAGGCAGTGCTGCGCACAGCCCGTTTCAATTCAAGGATACCGGTCCATTCTCACGTAATACTTATTGAGAAGCTATTGAAATCCGGCGCAAGCGTAAAATCGGATGAGCCGCTTGTCTACAATGCGATAAATCTGTACGCTTACAATATCGCGCAAGCATTGATTTTTGCAGAAGCGGATGTTAACAAACTTTTTGCCTGGCCTTTTGACGGCTCAAAGCAAAGCGCACTCAATCTCGCGCGGAAGCAGGCTGATGGCTGGGAAAAATGCATTGACAAAGAGTACAACTCAGAGCCTGTGATGTTCAATCACATTGCCGAGCGGCTCCAGTCCGCATCAGACACAGTGAAACTCCTTGAAATGGCAGGCGCAAAGGATTTTGTGAAATAAGGCTCGCGCTGATTTTCGAAAACGCCACCGGCATCCTACTCAACGCCCGTTTATAAAGCTAAAATTCGACTTATTTGCGGAGAAAACACACTTGCGGCATACACATATAAATATGTGCAACTATGTGTATACACAGGTGATCCAAATGGTGAACATGACTATATCGATGGATGCGGAACTGAAGAAGCTCCTGGACAAATACCCGGAAATGAACTGGTCCGAAGTAGCCAGGCAGGCGTGGAGGCAGAAAGCGGAACAGCTGGAGCTCCTCAACCGACTTACTGCGAACAGCAAGGCGACTGACAAGGATGTCATGGAAATTTCGAGGAAGATAAACAAGGGCATTGTCAAGTGGCACGATGAACAGAGGGTGAAACGGAAGGGGTGAATATGGAGCTGGTCGCAGACACCAATATCGCAATTGCGGCGATTCTGCGGCCTGGCACAACACGAAGTCTTATTTTCTATCCAGGCGTCCGCCTTTACGCCCCGGAGCACATTGCCACTGAAATCGATTCCCACCGAACCGAACTCGCCCGAAAATCACAACTGCCAAAAGAAGACTATCTAGAAGCTGTGCAAATTGTTCTCTCCAATATCCCAATCACGCCTGTGCAAGACTATCAGGAATTTAAGAGAGACGCCCTTGCTGTTTCACCGGACCGTGACGATTGGGCGTTCTTCGCCGTCGCACTGCAGCGCAACTGCGCAATCTGGAGCAACGAAAAGAGGCTGAAGAATCAGAATAAGGTAAAGGTTTACAATACGATGGAACTGCTGGAACTTTTGAAAACAAAATGAATCCGAGGGATGGCTCCCGCTAAGGAGTTATAAAAAAATACACAATCGGCGTTCAGGAGGGTTGGGAATTCCCGTCCGCCGAATTGTTCTTTGTAAAATGTTGGTTGGTTTTGCGCACTTAGCCGATTATCTCGATGTCGGAGTAAGAGACCTCTTTCTTTGTCTCTTCGCCTCCTGTTCCGAAGATATTGGCTCCCTTGACACCAGTCACAATAGCAACTATTTCGAGTTTGCCATCGTAGCCCGGAATCAGCCTTGCGCCCCACTTGACGTTTGCCTGCGGGTCCATCTTCTCAGTGATTATTTCGCCTGCCTTGATTGCGTCACCGAGCGTCAGGTCCGCACCACCCGAAATGTGGATGAGTGCGCCGTTTGCGCCTTCATAGTCTACGTCAAGCAGCTTGTTCTTGATAACACCTTCCGCGGCCGAGCGAACCTTGTCGGTCCCCTTTCCTTCTCCTACCGCGATAAAGCCTACGCCGCCTCCCTGCATGATGGAGCGAACGTCTGCAAAGTCGATGTTAATCAACGACGGCTGAGTGATTGTCCATACCAGCCCGCCCACTGCCTTTGAGAGGATTTCGTCTGCAACTGCAAACGCCTCGTTCATGGGCAGGTTTGGAACCAGTTTCACTAAGCGGTTGTTGTCAAGAACGATGACCGAGTCAACGTTTTTGCGGAGCTTGGCAATGCCCTCGTCGGCCTTCACGCGCCTTGCGCGCTCCAGGTTGAATGGGTAAGTCACCATGGCAACGACAATAGCGCCCTGTTCCTTTGCGATTTCCGCAATGACCGGCGCTGCGCCTGTGCCCGTGCCTCCTCCCATGCCTGCGCAGATGAATACCAGGTGTGCCCCTTCGATTTCCTTTTCGATGAGCGGCCTGTCTATCTCCGCAGCCTTGGCGCCCGTGTCAGGATATCCTCCTGCTCCGAGCCCCTTGGTTATGGTCTTGCCGATGAGGATTTTCTTAGCCTTCTCGTGTATCATGTTGAGGTGCTGCCTGTCCGTGTTGACGGCTATAAGCTCGCATCCCTTGACGCCCGAGCGGATAAGACGGTTTACGGTATTGTTTCCGCCTCCTCCTACGCCTATTACAACTATCTTAATCTGGTCTGAGCCAAAAGATTCGGCTGGAGCTGGCTCTTGCTCACCTAGGACTGATCTGACTAAACTGTCCATATCTATCGCCAAGCACTGCTTCGCGGATTAAATTTATAAAGAATATACCGCGGAAATATTTTGAACGACGGAGAAATGAAAAACAAATGAGAAATTTTCTTTCTGTGCAAATTTTTTCATTTGAACTTTGCGAGTTTCGCTATTTCCGTTTTCCGCGTTCGCCATCTCGCAGCAATTAGCTCCACGTAAACCAGCCGCTTGCGGTTTCGACCTTGTTGAAGTTGTCGCCGTAGACGATTACCTGAACGCGGAATGACTGCCCTGTGGGCGCGTGGAGGTTTGTCACTGAGCCGCTATATGAGCCGTCAACCGATATGTCGCCTGCGGAGAGAGTGTACTGGTCCCACACTTTTGTTGTGTCAACTGTCTGGAGCGCCACATAAATCTTCACGTTTTTTGCCGTGCCTGTGCCGACATTTTTCACTTTGAGGCCCGTTACGTCCACGTATGTGTTATCGCGGTCGTAGCTGTACGCGTACTTGTAGGGGTCAAGCTTCATGTCAGGGTGGCTGTTGTAGATGGGAATTACTTTCACGCTGACTCCGCTGTATGCTGGCGGTATCTGCCCGATCTTCCAGTTTTCGCCTGTTGTTTCCAGGTAGCAATATTGCTGCCCTTCGTAAGTGTAGTAGGTGACAGGATAAGTGAAGTCATCAGGAGTGCATTTGACGCCGACTGCCACATGCTTGGGGGGATTTAGCAGTATGACCCCGTAGCCCATTTTTTTGAGCAGGGCGGCCGTAAGTATGGCCGTGTCCTCGCAGTCGCCCCCATTGTCATAGAGTGTTTCATAGGGGAAACGGGGATAATCGTCAAAACCTGTTGTCACCAAATCGGATGTGTAGGGTAAGCCCTGCACGAATGCTATCATGAAGTTGACTTTTTGGTATTGGCTAAAGCCTTCATTCGATGCTAGCCCGTCAAGGTCGTTTGAGAGCAGGTCGACTGATGCCGCACTGTAGGGGTCGTCAACAAAATTCGCGTAGTTCCTCTGCCTGTCGCGGCTGCGCCATGTGTCAATTCCCACCTCAGCGTAGCAGAGTGTCAGGCTGTAATCTTTGCCGCCGTATTGCCAGTTGTAATCTTTCTGCAGGGGGTGCTCGGGCTGGCATTTTGACTGTGTTTGTGTCCCCTGATTGATAGTTTGCGCGGGCGGGTCAATGTTTTGCTGTTCCGGCGGTGGCGGAGTGTTATCTGGCACTGGCTGGCTGCTTTCATTCACGCATGTTGCGCTGCACTTTCCTGCCCCCTCGCAGGTTAAGCCGCTATTGCAGTCCGTGTCAGTTGCGCATTCAGGGGGCTGATAGTCCAGTATGCAGATGCCGGTTGAACAGGTCTCCTGCGTGCAGGAATTCGAATAGAATACCATGCAGCCTGGCTGCGGGCCGTCAAGGTTTCTGTGTATGCACTGATAGTCGGCGCAGAAGTCTACGGTGCAGGAATTGCTGTCGTCGCAGGATGCTGGGCAGGATTGTGTTTGCCAGTTATCCGTGTTTTCCTGCTGCTGTGTTTCACCTGTGCAGCCTGCGAGAAGAAATATGCTGAGTGCGATGGCAAAAATAGTCAATCGATGCAGTTCCATCCAAACCGTCAGAGTCTGGTGTTTTGCATTTTATTAACCTTCCCGAAGTCCAGCTCCGCATTCGCCAGCCCCACGACGCTACCCAACCACCGGCACCCTACTCTACTGACGTTTATAAAG
>JAPLWZ010000064.1 GCA_026396335.1 Microcaldota archaeon
CGCGCATTTACGACTCGCAGGGCGCGGACGAGTTGATTTTCCTGGACATCAATGCCACCAATGAAGGCAGGGAACCGCTGTTTGATATAGTCCGCTCGGCAGCGGAACAATGCTTCATGCCCCTTTGCGCTGGCGGCGGCATAAAATCAGTGGAAGACGTAAGGAAGCTCCTGCTTTCAGGCGCGGACAAAGTGTCCATTAACACTGCGGCAGTGGAAAATCCGGCGCTCATTACAGAAGGCGAAAAAATATTCGGCGCGCAGTGCATCGTGGTTGCAATTGATGTGCGGAAAGTGAATGGAAAACGGGAAGTATTCACCCGCAGCGGAACAAAAGCAACCGGCCTTGACCCGGTCGAATGGGCAAAAAAGGCGGTCTCGCTTGGCGCGGGCGAACTGCTCGTAACTTCAATTGACCACGAAGGCATGCGGCAGGGCTATGACATTGAGCTGACGCGCGCAATTGCAGATGCAGTTGATGTCCCTGTCATCGCATCTGGCGGAGTTGGCAGCCTGCAGGATTTGGTGGATGGCATTGAGATGGGGCACGCATCCGCGGTTTCCTGCGGGAGTATTTTGCATTTCACGGACCAGAGCATAATCAAGGCAAAGGCATTCATGAAAAACGCCGGGCTCGATGTCCGGCACTTCAAGCACTGGGGATAAAAGAAGCTACTTGCCCTGCCACTCTTTCTTGTAAACCCTTATCCGCTCTTCCTTGCGGACAAGCCCGAACGGATTGCCGCTCCGCTCCTCAATTGTCCGGCGCGCAAAACCAACCTTCTCAAACGCGCGCTTGGATGACTCGTGCCCGGCTATGAAGCCCGCGTATATTTCATCAAGGGGCATATTCGCAAATCCGTAATCCACGATGAGTTTGATTGCCTCTGTCGCAATCCCCTTACCCCAGTATGAGGTTTCGCCTATTATCACGCCGATTGCCGCGCGTCGGTGCCCGATATCATAGGGCTTTGGCTCGAGTTTAATGTTGCCTATGTGCCGATTGCCCTCCGTTGTGAATATTCCGAGGAAAAGGCAGTCCGCGGAGGCGTTCTTTCCCCTGATGAAATTTTTCAGCTCGGGGATAGTGGTCTTCACAGTGTCGAGGTACTTGTTCACCTGCGGGTCCGAGAGCCAGCGCACGTAGTCGGCAGTTGCATTCTCATCGCCAAGCGACTGCAGGTAAACCTGCGCGCCCTCAATGCGTATTTTTTTCCCATTCGGAAGAAGCATGAGGAGGTTTCTGGGAAAGCTAATTAAAGGCTGTTGCTGCCATCTAAAATGCGCGATAACATGGCTAAAACCATACCTTATGGAAAGCAGACAATAACAGACGAGGACGTCAAAGCAGTAGCGGATGTGCTGCGCTCGGAATACCTCACCACTGGCCCGAAGGTCGGCGAGTTTGAGGCTGCGCTTTGCAAATACACTGGCGCGAAGCATGCGGTTGCCGTAAACTCCGGCACGTCTGCGCTCGACATTGCAGTTGCCGCGCTTGAATTGCCTGCCGGCAGCGAGATAATCACCACTCCGTTCACATTCGTGGCGAGCGCGAACTGCGCGCTTTACAACAACTGCAAGCCCGTGTTCGCAGATATCGACAGCAGAACTTACAATATTGACCCTGATGCGATAAAAAAGAAAATCACCAAGAAGACGCGCGCCATTGTTTACGTTGATTACGCAGGCCAGCCCTGTGAAATAGACGAGCTTCGCGAGATTGCAGGCAAGCACAGCCTTGCGCTCATTGAAGACGCAGCACACTCACTTGGCGCGGAATACAAAGGCAAGCGTGTGGGCACATTCGCTGACATGACCTGCTTCTCATTCCACCCAGTAAAGCACATAACTACCGGCGAGGGCGGCGCGGTAACCACGCAGTCGGATGAGCTTGCATCCAAACTTAGGATGCTTCGCAGCCACGGGATTGACAAGACGCCGCAGGAGCGCGCGACTTACCTTTACGACATGAAAATGCTCGGCAGGAATTACAGGATAACTGACTTTCAGTGCGCGCTTGGAATCTCGCAGCTGAAAAAAATTGCCGATAACCTGAAGCAGCGCGAGAACGTGGCACAGCTGTATGGAAAGCTACTCGCTGGCATGCCAGTCACCCTTCCTTATGTTTCACCGGAAGTCAGGCACGCGTGGCATCTTTACGTAGTGCTGCTCGACAAGTGAATTGACCGCGACAAAGTATTCACAGGCATGAAAAAGCACGGCATAGGCGTGAATGTGCATTATGTGCCATCCTACAAGTTCACTTATTATCAGATGCTGGGTTTCGGCGCAAGCGAAAAGGAGTGCGCAGTAACCGAGGACATATACTCGCGCGCGCTCACCCTTCCAATGTACCACGGGCTGAAGGATGACGAAGTCAAGCAAATCGCAACTGCGCTGAAGGAGAGCATAAAGGAGGCAAAAGCATGAAGACAGTGAAGATTGGCAAGCGGCTCGTTGGCGACTCTCAGCCCTGCTTCATAATCGCAGAGGCAGGCAGCAACCACAATGGCAAGCTTGCGCTCGCTTTCAAGTTAATTGATGTTGCCGCAGATGCAGGGGCAGACGCAGTGAAGTTCCAGATTTTCAAGGCGGACAAGCTTTACGTTGGCAAGGCGGGAAGCGCAGACTACCTGAAAGCGGGCAAGTCGATTTATGAAATAATCAAGGAAATGGAAATGCCGCTACCCTGGGTTGCAAAAATAGCCGCGCACTGCAGGAAAAAAGGAGTCGTGTTCATGTGCAGCGCGTTTGACGACGATCTGCTCGACATCATTGACAAATACGCGCCGGTGCACAAGATTGCATCATATGAGTCCGGCCACCTGCCGTTCATCCGCAAGGTCGCGCGTAAGGGAAAGCCCGCAATAATGTCAACTGGCGCCTCGCCGCTTGATGAGGTGCGCGAGTCTGTGAAAGTGTTCCTTTCTACAGGCAACAAAAAGCTCATGCTCATGCAGTGCACTGCAAAATATCCCGCGCCTGCAAGCGCCATGAACCTGCGCGCCATTGCGGAAATGAAAAAGGAATTCGGCGTGCCTGTCGGGCTGTCTGACCACAGCACCGACGCATATGTTTCGCCAGTTGCATCTGTTGCGCTTGGCGCCAACCTTATAGAAAAGCACTTCACGCTCTCGAGGAAAATGAAAGGGCCTGACCACAAGTTCGCGCTTGAGCCAAACGAGCTTGCTGCAATGGTGTCATCAATCAGGCAGGCAGAAGCATCGCTTGGTGACGGGAAGAAAAAGGTCGAGCCGGAGGAATTGGAGCTTTTCCTGTTCGCAAAAAGGGCGGTGCACGCAATAAAGAAAATAAGGAAGGGCGAGAAATTCACCTCGAAAAATGTTGCAGTGCTGCGACCAGGAAAAATAAAGCGCGGGCTGCACCCGAGATTCTACGAAATCATGCTTGGAAAAAAGGCAAAACGCGCAATATCGCAATGGCAGGGAATACAGAAAGGCGATTTTTGATGCAAGCAGAGCTTAGGCATGTAAGGGAAAGTGACCTGAAGAATATTTACGGATGGAGAAACGACCC
>JAPLWZ010000096.1 GCA_026396335.1 Microcaldota archaeon
CCCTGATGCCGAGAAAATCAATTTGAAGCTGGCTGCTGCCGCAGAAAAGGAAGGGCTCGCAATGGGACTAGGCTCGCAGCGCGCCATGATTGAGAAGCTCGAGCTTGCTGCCACCTACAAAGTCCGAAGCGTTGCGCCTTCCATTCCACTCATCGGCAATATTGGCGCAGTGCAGCTGAAGAAATACGGCGTGAAAAAAGTGCGCGCCATGCTGGACGATGTAGAGGCGGATGCGCTTGCCATTCATCTTAACCCGCTACAGGAAGTGGTGCAGCCGGAAGGGGATTCCGAATTTTCCGGCTTGCTTTCGCAGATTGGCGTGTTTTGCCGCGACTTGGGGCTGCCAGTAATTGTGAAGGAAACTGGCGCGGGGATTTCCCGCGAGAGTGCAGTTGCGCTCAAAAAAGTCGGCGTGAAGATGATTGATGTTTCAGGCTCGGGCGGGACCTCTTGGAGCAAAGTGGAGTATTTGAGAAGCAAGAAGGCGCCGACGTTTGCAAACTGGGGCAACCCAACTGCAGAATGCATTGCCGCCTGTGCTGATGTTCTCCCGGTAATTGCAAGCGGGGGATTGAGGAATGGTCTTCATGCCGCAAAAGCAATTGCGCTCGGTGCGTCTTACGCAGGCGCTGCGCTGCCGTTTTTGAAAGCAGAGGATCCGGCGAAGGAAGCTGCAGATTGGAAACGCGACCTGAAAATAGCAATGCTGCTTTCGGGCTCGAAAAATATTGCTGCGCTGCAAAAGACAAAACTCGTGATTATTGGAAAGACAGCAAAAAGCATGGAGCGGCTTGGAATTAATCCGTCTTCTTTTGCAAGGCGCTGACTCAGAGCTTCAGATCCACACTGAAGCCCTTTGCCTTGAGATAGTTCACAAAGCCGTCAAGGCTTTTTAGGGCTGCGTGGAAAAGGGCGCCCCCTTCCTTTGCATTTTTTTCAGCCAAGCCGATTATGGCGCCTATGAAGCCGTCTGCATAAGAACTGGGAATGCCGCCGGGATTGTTCTTCATTTCCCCGAGCACCTTTTCCTTGTATGCTTCCGTGAAGGAGATGTAGTGGGGGAGCCTGTTTATCGAAACGTCATCCTTGATGAGCTTGATGAACTGGTATTGCGGGTAGCTCCCAGAGTAGCGGTCTTCCACACTCCATTTGTGCCTCTCAAGCTCGCGGGCAATCGAATTCACAGTATCGAGATGAGAGTGAAGCTCCTTGCTCACGTTCCTGCCTTCTTTCAGCGGGATGGCAAGCGCGTAAGCGGAATAGAAGAGCGACGCATCTTGCATGATGGGCTGCCCGCCCTTCAGGGGCACGTCAATTTTGATCAGCTCGTTCCAGGGCTGCGCCAGCGAAGGAACCTTGACATCCAATTTATTGCCGAAAATCAGCTTCGAGTCTATGTTGTCCAGCCTCCTGGCAGTCAGCACAATATTGCTGGCGGAAACAGATATGATGAGACTTTTCATATGCACACCCCTAAAAGATGGTCGTAATGTGATAATAAGTCAATATAAATGCTAGTGTTTGCCAGGCGGGTTGGCATGCGGCTCGCAGTGCGAGTTGCAGCAGCCGACAGCCTATTAACCCTTTTTTCCGATTATTGGCGTATGAAAACGCTCGAGGAGGTAATCCGCAAGTGGACTCTCAAGAATGCGGCTGATTACAAGCTGGCTATCCCTGGAAAGATTATCGGGAGAGTGATTGGCGAGTGGCCCGATTCTAAGACAGACATGAAAGCGACAATGAAACTTATCAACGAAGAGGCAAAGCGCGTGAATGCCCTCGCGCATGAGCAGGTGGCTATTGAGCTGAAGGAATTCGCGTTTGAAGAAAAGAAAGCGGAAGAGAAAAAGGAAATTGAACTGCCAGGCGCTATTCAGGGGCATGTGCTTACAAGATTCCCGCCTGAGCCGTCCGGCTTCCCGCACATCGGGCACGCAAAGGCTGCATGGCTGGATTACGAAGGCGCGCGCCATCACGGCGGGAAAATGCTTCTGCGCTTTGATGACACCAATCCTGAAAAGGAAAAGCAGGAGTTTGCTGATGCGATTAAAGAGGGGCTTTTGTGGCTTGGCATTGACTGGGCTGATGAGACTTATACATCTGACAGGATGGAAGAGCTCTATACTTACTGCGATGAACTGTTTGTGAAGTATGCTGCTTATGTCTGCACCTGCACGGCGGAGCAGGTGAAAAAGAGCAGGGAAATGAAGCAATCGTGCGACTGCTCTGCGCGCGAGCCGCAGGAGAACATGGCGATTTTCAGGAAGATGCGCGACGGGAAGATGGAAGAGGGCAGCGCCATTGTGCGATTCAAGGGCAGCATGCACTCGGATAATTCGGTGATGCGCGACCCGACCATGTTCCGCGTGATTAAAGCCACTCATTACAGGCAGGGCGAAAAGTACAAGTGCTGGCCATCATACGACTTTGAGGCGCCCATAATGGATTCGCTCGAGGGAATTACGCACGCAATGAGAAGCAAGGAGTATGAGCTGAGGAATGAGCTTTACTTTGCCATTTTGCAGAAACTGGAACTGCGCGCGCCGAATCTGATTGAATTTTCGCGGCTGGATATCAAGAATGCGCCGATTTCAAAGAGACTGATTACACCGCTTGTTGCTGAGGGGAAAGTAGAGGGCTACAATGACCCGAGGCTGCCAACTCTTGCTGGCTTGAAGCGAAGGGGAATTTTGCCAGAGGCGATAAAGGAATTCGTGCTTGGCTTTGGCTTGAGCAAGGTAGAAAGTGAGCCGGGCTGGGACAAACTGCTTTCGCTGAACAGGAAGCTGCTTGATGAGCGCGCAATGAGAAGGTATTTCGTGCGCTCGCCTGTGAAACTCACTATTATCGGCGCGCCTGTGAAAGAGGCCGTGCTCAAGAACCACCCGTCCAAAAAAGAAATGGGCGAGCGGAAACTCACTGGCACTGCCACATTCTATATTGCCGGGCCTGATGCGGATGCATTGATAGTGACTGAACTATTCAGGCTCAAAGAATTGTATAATGCCACCGTTACCAGTAAAGACGCTGACGGAATAACTGCAAAGTACGAGGCGGACGAGGGAATTGCCGCGAAGAAAATACAGTGGGTGCCGCTTGAGTCCGCGGTTCCTTGCAAGGTGAAAGTGCCGCGCGATTTGCTGGATGAGAAGGGCGAGTACCGCGCAGACAGCATGGGTGAGGACGTAGGGGTTTGTGAGCCTTCCTGCCGTGAATTGCCTGAGAGCGCAGTCGTCCAGTTTGAAAGATACGGCTACGCGCGCTTGGATAAGAAAGAAGATAATGGTCTGGTTTTCATCTTCTCGTGCTGAACTGTTAAGAGGTGAGATGCATGGTTTCTGAAGGAGACAAAGCCCCAACATTCACGCTGCCCGACTCCGGGGGCGAAAAAGTAACGCTGAAAGACTTTGAGGGAAAGCGGGTTGTCCTCTATTTCTACCCGAAGGATGACACGCCAGGCTGCACTATTGAGGCGTGCGGCTTTCGGGACATGAAACCCGAGTTTGAGAAGCGGGGCGCTGCCATTTTGGGGATTTCGCCTGATGATTCCGAGTCACACACGAAATTTGCTGGAAAGTACAAATTGCCATTCACCCTTCTTGCGGATGCTGGCGCGAAAGTCGCCGCCAAATACGGCGTATGGGTGGAAAAAAACATGATGGGGCACAAGTTCATGGGAGTGAACAGGACAACTTTTGTGATTGGCAAGACTGGGAAAATAGAAAAGATATTCGCAAAGGTGAATCCGCTCGGGCACAATAAGGAAGTGCTCACGTGGCTTGACGCGCAAGCGTAAATGGAAACTACCTGTGCTCAGCCACTATCACAATGTCCGCCGTGTTGCGCAAGGCAACTGAAAAGCCCGGCTCATTCCCGATGACTATTGTACGCTTGCCCATTGCTTTTGCCTTTACTAAGACTGGACAAAAGTCTATGTCTCGCGTGAGAAGCGCTATTGTGCCGATTGCGGGGTTGTATGCCTGCACCATTGCCTCAACTGCCATTGTCACGTCAACGTCGCCGGTTGTTATTATCGTCTCGTAGCCCTGGTTTGTCATTGCCTCAATCAGCTTGTCTGATGCGTATTGGTCAAGGAATATTTTCGCCACCTTTATCGCGCCGTGCTTTTCCACTTCCATGCGCACCTGCTGGAGATCCAGCCGCACGTCCTTGCGGATTACGTTCGGGCCGTCAATCAAAAGCGCGATGTTTTTCATTTCTGGTTTTTTGGTTCCGAATATGCCTTCAAACATTGTTCCACCTCACTTTATTCCGAAAAATGATACTGTGTTCAGGAGCGTCTGCTTCCTCACCTGCTCTTCGGGCAGCGCCTTTATTTCCGCAATCATTTTGATTGATTCAAGCGTTGCCTCAGGGGTTTTTCCGATGCCTGGTGCGTCGGATTCTGCCACCAATTTTTCAAGCGGCAGGCTGGCGATGAATTTCTTGCGCTCGCTGTTTCTCATCGGAGGGATGGAAATTATCCCCTTGTGCGCGACTGCGGCTGCAGCAGTTTCTGACTTGCCTGAGAAGCAGTGCATCATGTAATTCAGATTGAAATTTTTGAGTATGTCAAGGCATTGCTCTTCTGCGTCGCGGGAGTGGATGACTACTGGCAGCGCCAGGCGCTCGGCAAGCTGGAGCTGGGAGATGAAGCATTCCTGCTGCAAGTAGCGCTCTTCGTCTGTTTTTGCCCAGTGGTAGTCCAGCCCTATTTCGCCGATTGCCACTAATCTTCCGCTGTCTTTTATCTGCGTGGAGATGGTTTCCTCCCATTCCTGTATGACGATTTTGATCTGCTTGTGCTTCATTGCCTCCTGCGGAGAGATGCCTGCGCAAAGGTAAACGTTGTCGTTCTGCTGCGAGATGTGCAGGTTTTTCAGGTTGGTCTCGTGAGAAGTGCCGGAGGTAATCATGAGAACGTGCGGCAACAATACGCCTGAGCATGAGTCTAAGTGGCAGTGAGCATCTGCAAAGGAGTATTCGTTCATGTGTCAGCCCCCTTTGCAGATTTGCAATGCGCGTCTTGCATTATGAGCAGCAGCGAAGAATGCAAGAGCTGGCGGACTCGCAAGTCCGACGGATCGGCGAATGAATATTCGTTCATTTACTCCACGTCCGAGATTTTGATCCTGGATTTCCTTTTGATCAAATGCTCGTACGCCATTACGCCATTTCGCACTTCGAGAAGCGCCCTAAGCAGCAGCACAAGGAACAGGAAGGTGAAAAGCGTCTGCACCACTTCGAATTTCGCCCCGGGCAGCAAGTTGAATATCTGCACCAGTTCCAAGAGGAAAAACATCCCCACCGCTACAAGCATTATCTTCATCGTTTTCGAAAACGATCCCGTTCGGCTGGCGCGCTGCATGGAAAAAACCACTGCAGTAAGATAGCCTGCCGCAACTAGGTTCGCCACGTGCAAAAAGAGCAATAACAGCTGCACGAGTTCATCCATAGTGGCAGATTCGCTTGCACAACTTATAATTTTATCGTGCCTAACTTAGGTTTCATGAGGCTGTTTGTCGGGCTGCAATTGCCATCCGCAACTTATTCTGCCATTGAAAAAGCATCCGCGCCTTTAGTGGACGCGCTTGGAGTGAAGATGCTGCCACCTGACAATTGGCACCTTACCTTGAAGTTTATTGGAGACGTAGAGGATGCTGCAATTGTGAAGCGGATTGAAGAGGCGCTTTCGCAGGTTCGCTTCTCTCCCTTTGAAATACTGCTTATGGATGCGGGCGCATTCCCGGATGCGGACAGGCCGCGCGCGATTTGGATCGGCGGCAAGTCGCCTGGCTGCGTGGACCTTGCGACAAAAATTGTGGAGGCGCTAACATTTTTGAAACTGCCGCATGAGCACTTCACCATGCACATGACAGTTG
>JAPLWZ010000016.1 GCA_026396335.1 Microcaldota archaeon
TACCGCGCCTATCACAAGCAGGTAGACCGGGATTCCGGATGGCTGCTGTGTTGAGGGCGGCGCAACTGTTGTTGCGGGCGTTACCTGCGTGGTTGGCTTGGGTGGGTTTGTGATAGTGTTTGGCTGCTGCAGTTGGATGGACACGTTTTTCGGCGTGTTCTCATTGAACGGCGTGCATGCCATCACGGAGAAGTCCGCATTCCTCTGGTCAGTGCCAACAGTCACGCGGAGCTCATACCTTCCTGCCTTTTCAGGAGTGAATGCAATAGCTTGGTTGTTTGTTGCATCCACTGAAAGGATTTTTTGGCTGTTTTGGCTGCTGAGCCCTTCCTTGTAGTAGATTTCCGCAAGCGCGGTTGCGCCTGACTTGAAGATTTGCACCGTGAGTGTGCCCGGCTTGCCTGCGCAGGTGTAGCTCACTGTTGAAGATGAGGCGAATGATGAGCCGCCGTTGCCTGTGCCGCCATTTCCACCTGTTCCACCGCTAGTTCCGTTTCCAGAAGATGTTGCTGAAACAGACACGGTTGCAGTGTCGTGCGGGCAGCCGTTTAAGGATGCCGCGGGGCAGTTGACTTCCGCGCGCACTGTTCCTGTTCCTGCTGCAGTTGCCTTGAAAACTCCGCCGTCAACTGCACCGATTGAGCCGGTTGTGCTCCAGAGGAACTGTGCGTCTCCAACTGGATTGCCGTACGAGTCGGCTGCGGTTGCAGAGAACTGCTGTACGTCGCCGATAAGAAGCGAGGCTGCACTCGGCGAGATTGTCACTGTTGATACGCTGCCCGGCACTATTTCCGCTGCCGCAGTGCAGGTCATGCCAGCAACCGGGCTTGCGAGAGGTGAATTCTCATACGCCGTGATTGTTACTGTGCTGGTTGCAGTTGGCGCGGTGAAGGTTGCAGACTGGCTGTTGATTGCAGGGGATGAATTTGGCTGTATTTTCCCTTCTGATGCTGACCAGAGCATTGCCGGGCAGGTGATTTCAGAGTTTTTTGGGCCCACCATGCGCGGGTCCTGGCTGTAGCAGGTTGCACTGAATGTTTGGGTTTTTCCGACCATCACATTTGCCGAGGACGGTTCAAGTGTGCAGAACTTTGTGCTTGGCGAAGAGACTACAGTAATATCCGCGCTGCCGCGTATGCCCTGCAATGAGGGCGTGTCGCTGTAAAGCGCAGTCACCTGTCCCTTGCCAGCTGTTGTTGCTGAAAAGAGACCTGTGCCGAAATCCACTTTGCCGATTCCGCCTGTTGTGCTCCAGGTGAATTGCGGAGCCGCGGTTGCTGTTACAATTGGATTGTCATATTGGTCAAATGCCTGCGCTGAAAACTGCTGTGCTGCGCCGGTTGAGAGTGTGACTGGTGTCGGCGAGACTGTGACTTTTGCCGCGTTGCCAGCTGTAACTACAACTGATGACTGGCAACTGAATGTGGGCTGCGAAAGAGGAGGCGCGGTCGCAGACACTGTTCCGCTTCCGATCGATTTGCCGGATGAGAGATAAACCCCAGATGTAGGAGTTGGCGGCTGCGAAGCAAGTGCCGTGCCATCTGGCATTGAAAATGAGCCGATAGTAGTTGCCCACTGCATTTGCGGGCAGGTCACCGTGTTTCCGTTCATGTCAGCGCAGGAGATTTTGAATTGCGTTACTTCACCTACCTTGACTGAAACAGATGATGGCGAGATTGCGCAGTTGGTTGGATATGAGGATCCTCCCCCTCCACCCGGAGCGACTGCGGCAAAGGCAATTGATGCGGCAAGCACGAGTGCAAGCGCGAATAGTAGCAACTGGTTCTTCATTTATACCACCTCTCAGCAGGGAATACACTCGTGCGATTTATAATACAGATTATTTTTGCAAGGCAGAATGGAAAGCAAAGGCAGCGCTCAGGCTAAGGGAAAAAAACTGGAAGGGCGTTTTTCGCCCTCCTAGATTCAAAAAAGAAAAAAACTATTTCACTCAGGAGGCTGCCTTCTTCTTCCCGAAGATCAGGAAGTAAGCCGCTGCCAGGAGGAGCACTGCGCCCACCAGGAGAGCCCATGCTGGAATGCCAGATGCCTGCGGGGCAGGAGGCACAACTTCAGTGACCTTTGTCACTGGCTTGGGCTGCACAGGGACAGGTGCCTTTTCAGGCTCCTTTACCTGTATGCTCACTTCCTTTGTCTCGTTCTTCGTTGTAGGCGTGCAGGGCGGCATTGTGAAGCTCACCGAGCGCTGGTTCTTGTCCACGCTCACACGGAGCTCGTAGTCGCCGGCTGCTGGCACCGTGAACGGCATTGTGGTGTCGCTCGAGGTTGTCTGCGAGTATACCGCTGTGCCGCCGTTGTTGCCTACCGAGAATATTTCAGCCAGAAGGCTTGCGCCTGGAAGCAGTATCCTCACGTTCAGGCTTCCGGGCTGGCCCGCGCACGTGTAGCTCATGGTCGTTGCCGACGCGAATGAGCCGCCGCCGCTATTGGAGCCGCCGCCGTTGCCGCCAGGTCCGGGAGATGGTCCGGGGCTGGGTGATTGCTTGCTGACAGTCACAGGAGCCTTTGCCATTATCACCTGTGTGATTGATGGCGCGTTGTAGTTGCCGACTACTGTCCCTGTGCCTTCGGTGGTTGCGGTAAATAGGCCGCCTGCGCTGATGGTGCCTACTGTGCCTTCCACTGTCCAGTCAACCGAGCTTACCTGCCCGAGGTTATTGCCGTTGATGTCGTAGCCGTATGCGGAGAATGCCTGCGTGTCGCCGATGTAAAGCGAGGCGGACGAAGGCGCCAGCTGCATGCTGTAAAGCACGCCGCCAGTCACTGCCACAGGAGCTGCGCATGAGATGAGCGACGTCGCAACTGCCGCAGTGGTGAGCGTTCCGACTGCAGTCACTGTTCCTGTCCCTGCTACGCTTCCCGGGCTGAATGCAGCTGTCTGCACCACTGAGATTCCGGGGCTGTTAGGCACAATCTTTCCGATTGACGCAGACCAGTCCATAGTCGGGCACATGACTTCAGTGCCGAGAATGCTTGCAGACGGGGTTGAGGAGTCATAGCAGTGCACCTCGAACGGCGCCGGGTCTGCGTTTGCAGCTATCTTAAGGTCTGAGGGGATCGGCCTGCAGTAGGTGCCAGTCTGTGTTGCAGACACGCTCACCTTTGCAGATGCCGATACTGTTTGTGCGTTCATCCAAGGTCCGATCACTTCTACTTTTACTGTGCCGACTCCCGCAGATGTTGCAACAAAGTAGCCGGCGTTATCCACCTTGCCGATGACCGTGCCATCAGGTGTTTCAACAGTCCATTGCAAGTACCATGTGTCCTGCGCATTCGGGTCAAGCAAGTTGCCAGCGTCGTCATAGACTTCTGTCACGAACTTCTGGGACTGGCCGACTGAGAGCGAAACTGTCGTCGGGATGATGTTTATGCCTGCTGGCCTGCCGCCAGAGCCCGATCCAACTGCAACCTTTGCGCTGCAGGTGATTGGGTCTTGCGCCACGCTGATTGCGATTTCAGTGGCTGTTACCGCGCCCGTGCCGGTTGTCTTGGAAACAAAGTCAGCCATCCCTACCGCGTCAGGGTTTGGAGTTATTACTCCGCCCGGGGCTGTTGTGCTCCAGCCCATTGGCGGGCAGACCACGTCAGATGAGCCGTCTGCGCTCATGCATGCGACACTGAATGTCTGCGCCTGGCCAGCTGCGAGCTGCACCGAAGACGGGGTGAGTTGGCAGATTGTCGTGCCGCTTGTTGCTGGCACCACCTGTATCTTTGCCTGTGCAACGAGCGCTGTTCCGTCCGGGGATGCCACAGTTACAATTGCCAGGCCAGTGCCTGTCAGCCTTGCTGTGAAAACGCCGGATGAGTCAATCGAGCCGATTTGAGTTGTTGCTGCTGCGCTCGGGGTTCCAAGCGAGAGAGTCTGAATAGTCCATGCTACCTTGATGTTCTGCAGTTCGTTGCCGAACTCGTCGCGGATTATTGCAGTGAACTTCTGCTGCCCGTTAACGGTAACTGTTGCCGATGCGGGGGTTACTGTTACTGATGCCGGGGTTCCTGCTGAGATTGTCACTGGCAGGAAGCAGGAGAATGACGCCTGTGCGTCCGGGTCAAAGCCGCCTGAGCGGATTGTTCCCTGGCCTGCTACGCTTCCAGAAACGAATGTTGCGCTGCCAATTATGGATGGGCTCGGCTCGAATGTGCCGATGCTCGAGATCCAGGAGAGTGCCGGGCAGACTACTTCTGCGCCTGCACGCGAGCAGCTTGCTGAGAGCGTTGTCTTTGTGTTCACGCCGACCACAAGGCCGGAGTCAGTGTTTGCGATTATGCTGCATGCGATCGTAGTTGTTTCAGTGACTACCTGCACCTGCGCTGCGCCCTCGATGTATTGTGCTATCGGGGATGCCGCTACCGCGGTTGAAAGCGCGTTTGCAGTCAGTGTCTTGGATGCTGCTGATGCTGCGGGGCTGTTGAAGTAAACCCTTGCAACCACCGAGCCGCCGCCGAGGTAGTTCGAGTAGAACATACCACTCGCGTCGACCTTGCCGATTGGCGCAGTCTGATCGTCAGAAACCACGAGCCACGTTACCGGAACGCCGAACATTTCAACGCCGTTCTGGTCGTATACGTGTGCCACGAATGCCTGTGTGCCGTGCTGCTTCACCTTGTGCCTGTTGACGCCGATGTTAGGCCTGTCAGACGCGGGTCCGATTGGTGTCGGCTCTATTGCTGCCGGAGCATAGGGCACGACCGTTATCGAGGTCGGAACCTGGTTGCTAGATGTTGAAAGTACAGTCACCGACGCGGTTGCCTGTATGTAGCCGGTTGTGGTGATGCCGATCGTGTTAAGTGCGCTTGCCACTGGTGCCGGAACTGGCACCGGGCCTATTGACGAGGTTGAAACTTTTGCAACCACGCTGCAAGTCACGCCTTCCAGCTTTGCTGTGAAGTCTGCCTGGTTTGCCGAGTCAGGGTTTGGGGTTATTGTGCCGCAGGGCAATAATGGCAGGGGCAATATGTTGCCGCCTGTGCCGGTTGAGAGTGCTGATGCCACTGGGGCAGGCACTGGCGCTGGGCCAGGTGTTGGCAGAGGAGTTGGGCTTGTAACTGACCACGTTATTGTCTGACCCATCATTTCCACGCCGTTCTGGTCATATACGTGTGCTGTGAATGTTTGAGCGCCGCCCGCGTTGAGGACCACTGAGCCCGGCTCAATTGTCATCGTTGTCGGAACGCCGGTTGTTGTTGCAATGACGTTCACTGTTGCCAGGCCATAGATTGCCTGTGCTGTCGGAAGAGCTGCCGCGGTTGCTGCAGGTGTGCCTGAACCAAGCGCGCTTGCAGTCGCTGCGACTACTGGCTTTGCAGGAACTACGAAGCCTGCGAAGGATGCCTTCACATCGCATGCGCCCACCTTGGTTGCCGTGAAAATTCCTGCTGAGGAAACTGTTCCGAAGTACGGGGTGGTTGCAGGCAGGGTGCTGATTGTGCCTGTGCCTGATGAGAGTGCTGCCACTGGAGTTGGTATTGGAACGGGTGCGGGTGTGGGGGCGGTTGCTGCCACCACAGACCAGGTGAAAAGCGCGTTTGACATCTGTGCGCCGAACTGGTCATAGACTGATGCTGTGAACTGCTGCGTTCCGCCGATATACGCCTTTGAGACTGATGGCGAAACTACCACGGTCGTCGGGACCGGTGTTGGGCTGGTAGTCACTGTGATTACTGCGTAGCCAACAAGGGGCTGCACGCCTGGTGCCGGGAGCGCTGCCGTGCCGGCGGTTAGAGCGCTTGCTGTTGCCGCAATAGAAGCATTTACCTTTGCAGGCACTACGAATCCCGTGAATGTTGCCTTCAATTGGCAGGTTCCTTCTTTTGTCGCCGTGAAAACGCCAGCCGTGCTGACTGTTCCACAGTATGAAGTGGTGACTGGCTGGGTTACTGCTGCGCTTGCTGTGCCTGAGATTACAGGGGTCGGGCTCGGGTTTGCATAAGCCTCAACTGCCCAGGTGAATGCCGCGTTCGGCATCTGTGCGCCGTATTGGTCGTAAACTGTCGCCGTGAATTGCTGTGCTGCTCCGAGTGAGAGCGCAGATGACGACGGTGAAACAACCACTGTAGTTGGAATCGATGTTGCGCCCTGCTGCACGTTCACTGTTGCAAAACATGAAACGCCGGTTGCTGGAAGCGCTGAGCCGGTGCCTGTGCTTGTGAGTGCCGCTGCGATTAAAACGCCCGTGCCGGTGAGGTCAGCGCCGATTGCCGTCTTGGTGCCTGCTGCCTGCACTGCTACGCTTGAGAATGACGCCCTTATTGTTCCAGCTCCGCCTACTGTGCCGGAGTTGAGTGCGAATGAATTGCCGCCCATCGACGTAATTGAGCCGATGGTGGTGATGACTGAGAGTGTTGGGCAGGAGACTATGCTGCCGTCAGATGCGCTACATGTCACGGAAAGGGGGACTTCGACTTGTGTTCCTGCATTTATCGGGGTGGGTGATATGCTGCACGCGGTTGCAGTCAGGGTGGGTGCTGCAGCCACTGTGATTGAAGTTGAACATGAGAAGGGTGTTGCAACCGGCGATGCTGAAAGAGAATTGCTGTAAGAGCCGGATGCCGTTACTGTTCCAACGCCTGCCGATGCAGAGGTGAATGATGCGCCGGAATCAGAGCCGCTGACACTTCCTAGTTTGGTGGTTACTGCCCAGGTAATGCCGCTGCACGCAGACCCATCAGGGAGGCTGCATGTGATGCTTATTGCGGATTTAGTGTTGACGTTTATCGAGGAAGGATATGCAGAAAGAGTACATGACGGACCCGCAGACGGCTGCGGCGCAATTGCGCTGCCAGTCGGCGCGATTAGAGCCGCGTTCGCAATGCCCAACATGGCAAGCACGAACAATACTGAGAATATAGTTAACTTATTCTTCATTTATACCACCCGGTCTTATTTTCTGTTCTACTTGTTTATAATACTAGTTCCTGTTTAACCTCTGCAAATCGAGATGGGAAACGCATGGAAAAACTTGGAGAAAATGCATTTGATGCAATAATTGCTGGTGCAGGGCCATCAGGCTCTGCTTGTGCTGCCCTGTTGGCTGAAAAAGGCTGCAGAGTACTCTTGTTGGACAAGGAAAAGTTCCCGCGCGACAAGCCCTGCGGGGATGCAATAGGCGGCAAGGCATTAAATGTGCTAAAGGCTCAGGCAGAGCGGCATCGTGTTTTCTTCACCAGCTGGCGATGAGGTGGAAATACCCCTTGCTGCAGATGGACGCGAGACGAGCGGCGGATTTGTGTGCAGGCGGTTGGATTTTGACAATATTGTTTTCCAGAATGCGAAGAAGAGGTGCGTTGCGCGCGAGGAGTGCGAAGTGATTGATGTCCTGTTTGAAAATGGCAGAGCAATAGGCGTAAAGGCAAAAATGAAAAATGGCAGCGAGCAGGAATTCCGCGCCAGGTTGATTGTTGGCGCAGATGGCACCTCATCCATCGTAGCAAGAAAAACGGGCGCCTGGAAACTAGATCCAACGCACACTTGTTCAGCGGTCCGCGCCTACTATACTAGTATAGAGGAACTGCGCGGCAACATTGAAGTGCACTTCCTGAAAGAGTGCATGCCAGGTTACTTCTGGATTTTCCCGCTTTCGCGCGGCACTGCGAATGTGGGCGTAGGAATGCTGCTTTCAGATATTTCAAAAAAGAAAATGAATTTGAGCAAGGTGCTTGAGGCTTGCTTGAAGAATAAGAAGTTTGCCTCGCGATTTGCGAACGCAAAACTCGAGTCGCCTGTGCGCGGTTGGTCACTGCCGCTTGCGTCTGCGAAAAGAAAATGCGCGGGCAATGGCTGGATTTTGATCGGGGATGCCGCTTCGCTCATTGACCCTTTTTCAGGAGAGGGAATCGGCAACGGGATGAAAAGCGCGAAGATTGCTGCAGATACATTAGGGAGTGCGCTGCTGAGGGGCAGTGTGGCGGAAGCTGACTGCCTTTCCTATGAGAGCGCGCTCTGGAAAGAAATTGGCGCTGACATAAAATCCTCCTATAATCTACAGAAACTCGGCAGGAATGAGTGGCTCCTGAATTATATTATTGGAAAAGCGAAGAAGAGCAAATGGGTGCAAGGTGAACTCGCGGGAATGATTGCGAGTAAGGAGGCAAAGAAAAAGGCGACTGACCCGATGTTCTACTTGAGATTGCTGCTGTCTTAGGCGCGCCTAAATTTTCACGAACAGGAATTTCTTTTTGTTGCCCCGTATTTTCAGAGTCTGCTTTTCGGAGAATGTGCCCGCGGGCTGCCCGTCGACGAAAAGGTGCGCCTTGTCCGGCGCGGAAATGCGGAGGGTGCATTGAGAGGATGCCGCAATTATAGTTGGCTTGAACTGGCGCCTGAAGGGCGCAATGGCAACCACCTGATAGGCATTGGCAGACTTTTTCATTTCTTTTCCCCCGCATGAGTAGCAGTATGCGGGCGAGCCGGTCGGCGTGGAGAAGAATACGCCGTCTGCGCGGAATGCGAAATGACGCGAGCCTACCTGCAGATGCATTGAAAGAATTCTCGGCTCTGGGTTGCGGATGCCGATTTCATTGAGCGAAAGCGGCAGCTTTTTCCCGTTCAATGTTGCTTCAAGGAGAAGACGCTGTTCAACCTGCTTGGAGCGCAGTGCTTTTGACAGCTTTTTCTTCCAGTCGGAAAAATCGGCCTGGCAGATGAAGCTTGTTTTGCTGCCGATTGAAAAGAACGAAGTGCCATAATGCTTCTTTGAGAAAAGAACAGTGCCGTCGCCGCCAACAGTGATTATGAGCTGCGGGGAAACGGGCGAGATTTTGATGCCGCGCGCAAACAGGAACGATTGCACTTCCTTTTTTATCTGGCGGGCGACATGCTTTTTTTCGTTTGCCACAACGAGTGCGCGAGTTATTTTTTTGAGTGCCATGAGTATTGCCCGGAATGCCTAGATTTTGAATTTCTCAGTTATGAATCTGCGGGAAGGAAGGGATTGCGCACCTTTCCGCAAGACCTTTGCAGCTGCAACCGCGTTTGCGAACCGCACTGACTCGTAAAGCGAGCGCTTCTCTGTTATGCCTGCTATGAAGCCCGCGCAGAATGCGTCGCCGGCGCCAAGCGTGTCAACAGGAGTCACGTGGAACGGCTCGACAGTGAAACTGTCCGCCTCCTTTGTCTTCACGATTATTTCCCTGCTCCCCTGCTTTATCACGCAGACAAGATTGTATTTTTTCGCAAGCTCCGCGGCTTTTGATTCCTCGCGGCTTCCAGTAATCGCGAAGAGTTCCTTCCTGTTTATTATGAGAAAATCGCAGCGCTTCAGTATTTCCGCAAGCTTTTTCTCGCCGAGGTGCGACGCAGCCCTGCCCGGGTCAAATGATATTGGAATGCCGGCCGCATTTGCGATTTTGCTTGCGGAATCGAGGAGATGGAGCGCGCAGCCGGACATGTGCAGGTGCTTTGCCTGTTTGATATATTCGGGGTCGATTGCGCGGCGCCGGTCTGCAACCCCGAAGTCTTCAATCACGCGCACTTCGCCTTCCGAGTCGATTATTATCACAGATAGGCCGCTCATGCCCCTGAATACTTTTACCTCGCGCGTGTCCACGCCGAGCCTTTTGAGGTCCGAGAGCAGGAACTTGCCGTGCCTGTCAGAGCCGACGCTTCCTATGCAGCCCGATGAAAAGCCGAGCTTGTGCAAATTCACTGCGACATTTGCCGCTGAGCCGCCGCCCGACACTTTCGGGTGCATGCGCATTACCGCCGTGTGGTCAGGCTCTGGAAATGCCTCGACATAGTTGCGTATGTCATATACCACGTGCCCGATTGTCACTATTTTGGGTTGCATAGTGAGGGATTGGTGAGCCGCAGATTTTAAACGTTGAGTAGGAAATTGCCCCACATGGCAGACGAACTCGAAGAGAAGCTGCAAGGGAAGCTCGGCGAAAAATACGATAGTAGTGTTGAAGGAAAGATTGCCGAGTTCGGGGGGCTTTTGACGAGAAGGGCCGCTATCAGGCTCCTTTGCAAGGAAAACGGCATAGACACTGAAAAGAAAATCGTCCTTTCAGCCGCTGTTGCCGAGAGCCTGCCTTTTTCATTTTCAGGGAAAGTTGACAGGATTTTTCCTGTGCAGATTTTTGCCTCTGGCGAGCGCTGTGTTCGGCTGCACCTGTCAGATGTTGGAGGGCAGGGAACGCTCGTGCTTTGGGGCTCGCAGACCTCGCTCATTGATGGCGAAATTTCAATCGGAGATGAGATAGAATGCAAGGGCGCATACGTCCGCTCGGGCGAAATCCACCTGGGGCGCGAGGGGAAAATAACCCATGCAAAAAAATTCCAAATTACACCGATTGGAAAGCTTGCTGCTGGCATTTGCAGCACGGAAGGAGAAGTGCGCGAAATATTTTTGGATTATGATTACACCGATAAAAAAACCGGCGCCGCGAAAAAGATGGCATCGTTCCTGCTATGCGCCAAGGGAAGCGAAAACTGCCTGAGAGTGGTCATGTGGTCCGCGCCCCAAGGCACGCCAAAGCCAGTTGAGGGTGATTTCCTTCTTCTCGAGAATGTTGTTTTCAAGAATAATGAGGCGCACTTCAACTCTTTTTCAAGAATGGTGAGGAAGGTCTCCGCGCAGGAAAAAACAGGTGAGATTGTTTCAGTGAACATGGATGTCGGCGGGGAGGGGGCCATTTTCAGGATAGGCAAGGAAAGTTTTGCGCTCCCGATTTCCGAGGCGCTGGCGCTCCTTGGGATAAAGAAAGTGCCTGAAGGCGTGGAGCCAGCCACTATTCTTGCCATCAAATCGGAAGGAATGAAAGGGAAAACTGCGCGCTACCGCCTCTCAGAAGGGAAAATTTGCTGGCTTGCGCTTCAGCAATGAAAGGGAAAAAATTAGGGGAAAGAAAAAAATAAATTAAAAAGAAAAAAACTGCTTAAGAAACCTTGCCGATGATGGTCTTTGAGGCGGCCTGGACCCCGGCAATGCTGTTGGTAGAATTGTAGTAAGCAGTTACATTAAACTCGAAAGAGGTGCCAGTTGCCTTTGCCCAGCCCGGCATGCTGTTTTCAATCGTCTTTTCCTCGCCCTGGACGAATGACGGGATGGATGTGCCGTTTGTGGCATTGCTGAAGACCATCGTCATGCCGGTAACTGACGGCCCATTGTTGAGAACTCGAAGCTTCAGCGTGCCGGTTGAAGAAAGCGCATACTCCGTGATTGCAAACGGGCTTGCGCCCTTCCAGTAGGATTGCGACTGCGTTATTTTCGCGTCTGACGCGAGGCCCGGGAAGAACCCGAGAAGCGCGATTGAAACGAGCGCTATGATAAGAACTACTGCCAATAGCACCAGATATTCTGTTGCTCCTTGTCCGCGCATCTGAACCATTATATCGCCTCCTAATATTGATTTGGTTGAATTTGACTAATATTAGACTAAAATTTACAGCCAGGATATAAAAATGTTTCCTAGTTGGCGGAAGCAAATTATGTTCGGAATTGGGGGAATTGTTAAAAGAAGATGCTGCCAATTTGCACCTATGAAACTATTTCCAATACTGCTCCTTGCAGCCATGATTTCGATTTCGCTTCTTGCGCACAATGCAAGCGCAGGCTACACTGAAACACTTACAGTGCAAGTGTTTGACCAGGACTTCAGGCCAGTGGACGGGGCGCTCGTTTATGTGGAATACCAGCTTAACGGGGTGCAGGGCAACATAAAGACCAAGCCGCACCCGACAGACTCCACCGGCTACTATACGCTTGTGTTCACCGACTACGAGCAGATAGATGCCTCGTTGGACCGGACATACACCCTTTTTGTAAAATACGGCGGCCAACTCGAAAAGGCAATCCTCACGGCAACCGATGGCGAAAAGAGAGTATACACCATGAGAGTGGACTCGTATTATGCGTTTGTGAAAGTGCACGACCAGAAGGGGCACCCCATAGCCGCGGATGTCACAATAAGCGGGGACAATTTTGATGCGGTGCAGAGAAAAACTGACGAAAATGGAAACGTGGGGTTCCAGCTGCCGCCTGGAAGCTACACGGTGAAAACAGAGTACAACGGAGTCGCAAAAAACAAGGACTTCAAGCTTTCAGCAGACCAGGCAATTGACATTTTATTTGGCGTTTATTCGCTTGACGTAAAGGTCACGGACGACAGGAAAAAGCCGCTTGATGCGACTGTGGAAATAGGAACGCAATCTGCGCAGACAGACGCAAGCGGCATTGCGCATCTTGTGAACATATCAGATGAAACCCCGTCAGTTGTGATAAAGTACGCTGACAGGTACAAGACATACCGGCCGGACCTGTCGCTTGGAACGACGCTTGACGCAGTAATCGACATGACAAAGCCGGTGATAAAGGACCTGCACAGCACGGTCTCTGGAAGCGGCGGCGCCACTGTGACATTCTTTGTTGAGGATTCCGGATCTGCCGCAAGTGGTGTGGACACTGTTTCAGTAAGCTATACCGTTGCAGGCGTGGAAACGCCCGTTCCGGCCTATACTGTCGGCTACAATACATTCGAGGCAAAAATACCCGCACAGGAGCCCGGCACACTTGTGAGATACAGCGTGAAGGTGGCTGACAAGGATGGCAATGCGGCTGTTGGCATGGAAAGCTACCTGGTTCCGGAAAGCGCGGCGATAGCCCCAACTCCAGTGCCAAAGCCAGTTCCACCCATCATTCCAACTACAACGGGCGGAGTGCCCACTGAGTTCATGGTGATCCTGGTAGTTGCAGGCTTGCTGGTTGTCTATGCAGTGTTCTACTACTTGAAGAGGAAGAAAGAGGAAGACATGGGAAGGGCGCAGATGCCATCCTCTGCCCAGCCATCAGCAGGGATGCAGCCGCCCTCGCTTGGCAACAAGCCGCCGGAAAAGCCCAGCGCGCCAATCACGCCGCCGAAGATTTGAAAAAGAATTAGTGCAGGGAGGGAAACCCAAGGATGATGCTTGGGTCTGACTGGATTTTGAGAGCTAGTCTACTCACCGGCACGGCACTTTGGAGAGCTTTTTAATCTTTATATGGTTTAAAGCGGCATGAAGTCCAACGACGAGATAAAAACCCTTATTCTAGAGCTTCACTCCAAGCTAAACAGGCTTCCCAACAAGGATTCCGAGACTGAAAAAAAGGCGGAAGAATACCTTAGCCATCTTTTCGGAGCGCTCGGCTGGGACTGGCTCAGCGCGGAGGTAATACCGCAAAAAAGAGTACGGAGCGGCGGGAAGACTCGGCGGGTTGATTACGCCCTTAAGCGAACTGGTAGGCTCAAGCCGGATTTTTACATAGAAGTAAAGAAATTCTCCGAGGACGTTTACAATCCAGAGCACACAAGGCAGGCGCTGGAATACGGCAAGAACAGCGGCATCCGCTGGGTGGTACTGACAAATTTCACTGCCTGGCGGGTCTTCAACTCTGACTATTTCGAACACCCAAACGACGCAGAACTATTCTCTGGCTTCAATCTTTTGGACGCGGCAGTAGACCCGGAGAAGTTCAACTGGCTCATGCTTTTCTCAAGGGAGCAGGGCGGGCCAGCGCTTGACGAATACGCCAAAAAGCACAAGAAATGGCGGGAAAGCGAAAGCGTGGAGGAGCTGCTCTCGGAGCAGTTCATCAACACAAGGAAGAGCCTTGCAAATGCCATAAGGGAGCAGAACCGGGAACTCTTTGACCCTGAGCCAACGGATGAGGACGTTTCCGTCGACTCCTGCGTGCAGCATATTCTTGACCGCCTGATTTTCTGCCGCATGCTTGAGGACAACGGGATAGGCGACGGGTTCCGCATGGAGCAGTCATATGAGGAGTGGAAGAACGACAAGCGGGTGCAGTTCTACCGCGAGCATCTCGCCGAGTTCTGGATTAAGAAGATGCGCAAGAGGTATGACAGCACAATATTCGACAGCCACAGAATAGACGGCCTGACGATCAAGAACGAGGATTTCGTCCCTATCTTCGAGTCATTCTACGTAAACCCAAAGACAAAGCTCCGCTACCGTTTCGAGGCAATCCCGACAGACGTTCTTGGGCATGCATATGAAAACTACCTTTCCTACAAGCTTAAGCAGACTGCCAAAAGGACGGGGCTTGAAAAGGAAATATACAAACGCAAGCAGAGCGGCATCTATTACACGCCTGAGTTCCTTGTGGACCATCTGGTAAGGGCGACCCTCGGCGAAAAGCTGAAAGCCTGCAAAACGCCCTCCGACGTGCTGAAACTGCGCGTGATTGACCCTGCCTGCGGCTCAGGCACCTTCCTTGTGCGCGCATTCGAGGAATTCAAAAGCTGGTATCTTACTCATGAGAAAAACGGGGGCGGCGAGCAGGCAAAGCTTGACATAGAGAATGACTCCGGGCTGACCACCTTCCTTGACCGCGTGCTTGAAAGCTGCATACACGGCATTGACCTTGACCTCCACGCGGTGCGGCTGACGAGATTGAACCTATTTTTACGGGCAATCGACACGCCCAACCAATTGCCTCGCCTAAAAATACTGCACAAGAATTCCTTAGTATGGGACGACGACCTGCCGCTGCCGTTCAAAATGGAGCGCGACTTCCCGCTCGTTGCAGAGCAGGGCGGCTTTGATGTTGTGATAGGCAACCCGCCATGGGAGAAGTGGAAGCCAGACTCGCAGGAATTCTTCGAGGAATTCCACGAGGGCTTCAAGAGCCTGCCTACTAAAGAGGCAAAGAAAGTCATAGATGAACTTCTGAAAACCAGAATAGGCATCAAGAAGAAATGGGAAGACAAGCTGCGCGAATATGAAACATACTCAGAACTTTATCGCCGCAATTACCAGTTTCAGTCTGCTGAAGCAGCAGGGAGACAAGTTTCTGGCGACCTTGACCTTTACAAAGTATTTACAGAAAGGGCATACCAACTCCTCAAGCCCGGCGGCTCCGCAGGGCTCGTAATCCCAAGTGGCATCTACACGGACTTGGGAGCAAAGGGCTTGCGGACAATGCTGTTCGACCACTGCCAGATAAAGGAACTTTACTCGTTTGAAAACCGAAAGTTCGTGTTTCAGGACATTGACCAGCGCTACAAATTTGTGCTTCTGAAATTCGAGAAAGGTGGCAAGACAAAATCCTTCCCCTGCGCCTTCTTCCTTTACAGCGACGAGGACTTGAAGAAAGCGATTGAAGCGCCAACTGTTCTTGAGGTGGAGTTCATCAGGCGCTCTTCACCAACCTCATGGAGCGTGCTTGAAATCAAGAGCGAAAAAGATAAGGGGATAGTAGAAAAACTCCTCAAAAATCCGAAAATAGGTGATGACAGAGATAGTTCTTGGTGCATAAAAATCCAGAGTGCATTTCATATGACCAGTGACAGCCACCTTTTCCGCGAAGGAAAGCTTGGCGGAATCCCTCTGCTTGAAGGGAAGAACATAGAACATTTCACACATCAGTGGAAAGACAATCCGACTCCACAATACACTATGGATGAGAAAGATGTTTATGCAAACCTCAAGACTGAGAATGTTTATCACAAGGGCTACTGGATGGCGTATCGTCTTATTGCAAGCTCTACGAATTATCGTACTTTCATTTCGACGATTGTTCCGCCCGGTTATGTTTGTGGGCATTCAATTGCTATTGTAAGGATGGAAAATTTGAAGGAACTTTGCTACCTTTGTGGGGTGATGAATAGCTTTGTGATTGACTATTTTATGCGTCAAAAGGTTAGTACAAACGTAACAATGTTCAACTTCCTTGAAACCCCTATCCCGCGCATCTCATCCGGCAAGCTGTTTGACGAAATCGTAAAGAAGACCGCGCAGCTTGTGGCAATCACTCCTGAGTTCGACCAGCTCAAGAAGGAAATTGGCATCTCCGCAGGCCTGAAAGATGAGAACGACAGGCTGCTGGCACGCGCACAGCTTGACGTGGCTGTTGCCAAGCTCTACGGCATCACAAAGGAGGAGCTTGCCTACATTTTGGAGAAGTTCCCGAAGGTGGATGCGAAACAGAAGGAGCTTGTGCTGAGGGAATATTGAAATTTGAGAAGGCGAGTATGATGTCTGATCTTTGGATCACTTTCGTCCCAGATATTTACCTAAAGATGCTTCCAGCGCTATCACTAGTCGCTATAGGGTGGATGGTTGAAAAGCAAGTTGTTGGCCGAGTGACTACTTTTGCCAACGGTCTCGCAATCAATCTACACGTCTTACTTTTAACCAGCCCGCCAATGTGGTTTATCTGGTATGCAAATATAGGTTTTATTATGGGGATTATTGGTATCTTTGCATATGGAAGCAGAACAAGCCTAAGTGGAACACTTGGCAAAATATACTACACGTTAAGCTGGGCGTATTGTTCCATCTTTGTTGGTTTCTTAATACTCGTCATTCATTAACAACTGAGTATGGACACTTTATGAAAATAGTTTACCCCTAATTTTTCTCGCATTTTAAGCGGTGTTCACCTGCCTTAAATCTATTTGGTTACATCATTTCGCTTACTCTCGCGCTTAATTTTTCCTGTAACATGCAAAACCTTGACAGTCGAAGAAAGATGCGCTTATTCTGCGCTTAAAAGACGGTTGTGGCGTCCAAATGCGCTTAATTCTCAAGCTTTGCTCCCAGATAATATTTGCCTGCGCTCTCGCTTATTTTCGATTGAGCGTAAAGTTGAGCGTAATTTCTGGCTGCGCAAAAATTTCAGAGAGCTTAGCAAAAATTGAGCGTAAAACTGAGCGTAAATGCATGTTCTGGCTGCCAGAACAGCCTACTTCGTTGTTTTGTGTTTCTGAGAGTATTGTCTGTTATTGCGCAGCTCCGCAGGTCATGTATACTGGAGCCGAAAGCTGCGCAAAGAACGGAGTTTGGATATGCAGTTCCAAGCAAGAATCAACGTTTGAGCTGCGGCAAGAAGTTTATATACGATTGCGCAGCTCCGCCTAGCTGCGCAACTCAAAAAAAGAAAAGAAATTACTCCAGCAATTCCTTGTCCAGCCCCATTTCCAGCATTTTCTTCACGAGCAATGCCTTCACTTCTGGGTCCTGAATCAAAACGTTCATCATGCCGTTCGCCGCCTTGTTGGGGTCGTTGAGCACAAGCCGCTCATCGAAGGGGTTGCCGCACTTGCCACAGAAGGACTGTGTTGGGGAATTTCTCTCCTTGCAGCGGGAGCATATTTTGATGTCGAGTTTTGGCTCTTTTTCTATTGGCTTGTCCTTCATGGAATACATTTGAAGAAGTGTGGAATCAACGTCCCTGCCGGACAAATGAACGTAAGTCGCAGCCATATCGCTGCCCTGCGTCCATCCAAAATATTCCTTCATTTGTGCTTCGGTCAATTTTGAAGCTAACGAGGTTGCTCGGCTGTGCCTGAACAGGTGAGGATAAATTCTCTTTTTTATGCCGCTTACCTTGCTTGCTCGCCTCAACATGGCGAGTATTGAGGGGTAGGAGCAGGGCACAGGTTTGTAGCGGGCAAGCCTCGCAGGCCATAAAGGGGCGTCAGGGTTGTCTTTGTCCGGGTGTTCCTGAAGCCATTGCCCCAACACCTGGGCACTTGCAATTATCCTTACTCTCCTGCTGCCTGTCTTGCCATTGACAATGAGCACAACTCCGTAATTGTCGAACTGGACGTTCCTGAGCTTGAGATAGAGCAATTCACCTATCCTGCATCCTGACTCGTATAATGCCAAAATAAGCGCCTTGTCGCGTGGATTTGTGGTGGAGTTGGCGAGCTTCTGCGTCTCCTCAATTGTCAGCAATTCCTCAGGCAGCTTGTGCGCCTTGTTGCCAATCTTTGGCTTGAGCCATTTGATTACTTTTGGAAAATCCTCGTCCTTGCCAAGAAGCCACTTGTAGAACATTTTGAGGACGACTTTGAAGTCGTAACGGGTGTATTCCGAATAATTTTTGGCGTCAATTTCAGTAACCAGCCGGATTATGTCGGTCTTTGTCGCAGTCGAGAAATCCTTGTTGAGCCACTGCGCCAGAAAGCGCATGCAATACATGCATTTTACGACGCGAAGTTTGCCCGAGCCTTTCGCAAGTCTCATCCGTGCGAAGTTCTCAATCTGCTTTTTTGTTTTCGCTGCAAGGGATGAAGCCTTCAGTATGGCTATCGCTTTCTCGAAGTCGGTTTGCGATTTGTACATCACGTATTCGTTCATGATCCCTGTCCTGCTTGACCTTCTATATATAGCTTGACGAGACACGCGACGAGGTGCGACTCAGGTGCGTGTCGAGGTCCAGCGGTAGGACTAGTGCATCATACAAGGTGCAGGGAGGGAGATTCGAACTCCCGAAGACCTAAGTCACCAGATTGCTTACTGCGCAATTGCAATTAAGCAAGAGCGGGATCTTGAGTCTGGCGCATTAAACCGGGCTCTGCCATCCCTGCATGAGAAATGAGAAGCAGAAGGAATATTAGGATGGCAGGTATTTCACGAAGTGAAATTTGACTGCCATCCCTGCGTAAAACTAGGAGAAGGATCTGCGTTTAATGGTGGCGGAAATACACTACTTTTTCACTATTTTCAAGAAGTTCGCGTATATTTCGCTTCCGTGCTCGCTGTACTCCACTTCAGGATGGAACAGGCAGCCGTAAACCGGGCGCGAGAGGGACTTGAATGCGTGGTTGGTGACATCCTTCGAGTGCGCGAGCACCTTGAAGCCGGGCGTGTCCACCACTTCGTCGTTGTGCGACGCCCATACGCTGAATTTGTCAGGCAGGCCTTCGAAAAGCTCGTCATGGTCGTCTATTATGAGCTCAACTTTTCCGTATTCGGGGCCTTTTGCAGGCTGCGCCTTGCCGCCGAAGTGCAAGCCAATGAACTGCTGCCCTGCGCAGATGCCCATTATTGGTCCCTGGAATTTTTCCAGGAACTTGCGCGAGTTTCCCGTCTGCTTTGTGTCGCCCAATCCAATCCTTATCGCGCCGCCTGAGAAGATGAGTGCGTCTGCTGAGAGAATGTTCTTTACAGGCGTAGTGACCGGAATTATTTGCGACTCCACGTCCAAGTACTTGAGAGTGCGGTGTATGCGGTGCGTCCACTGCGAGCCGAAATCAACGATAAGGACTTTCATAAAAGAATCAGCCTGCGAAACCTTATGTTCATTCCCACTCGATTGTGCCGGGCGGCTTGCTTGTGGTGTCGTAAACCACGCGGTTCACGTGCTCTTTGAGTTCGCGCGTGATGCGTTCTGAAATCCGCTCAAGAACATCCGGAGGAATGCTGCTTGCCTTTGCAGTCATGCCGTCAAAGCTTTCCACTGCGCGAACTGCAACTGTGTAGCCGTATGCGCGCGCGTCGCCAAGCACGCCGACTGTTTTTATTGGGAGGAGCACTGCGAAGTACTGCCAGGGGATTGTCATTTTTCCATCCTTTGCCGCGCGCTCGAGCTCCTCTTCTGTTATCGCGCATGCGGTCCTTACAATTTCTGCCTTTTCAGGAGTTATCTCGCCCATTATGCGAACAGCAAGGCCAGGCCCGGGAAACGGCTGCCGGTTGTAAATGTCTTTTGGAAGCAAGAGCGCTTCGCCCACCTTCCTCACTTCGTCCTTGTAAAGTTCGCGAAGCGGCTCGCAGAGTTTCATGCCCATCTTCACAGGCAACCCGCCCACGTTGTGGTGAGACTTTATTGTTTCGCGCAAGCCGGAGCCTGACTCGATCCAGTCGGGCGCAATTGTGCCCTGCACGAGGAATTTTGACTTTTCCTTTTTCGCCTCTATTTCGAATATGTGTATGAAGCGCTCGCCTATTATTTTGCGCTTTTTTTCAGGCTCAGATACTCCGCGGAGCGCGTAGAAGAAAAGTTTCGAGGCGTCAATCACTTTCACATCCACGCCAGCGCGCGCCATTGCCGCCTTTACCTGTTTTGCTTCGTCTTTTCTCATCAAGCCAGTATCAACAAATACCGCGGAGATGTTTTTCCCAAGCGCTTTGGCACAGAGTGCTGCCGCGACCGCAGAGTCGACTCCTCCAGATACTCCGATGATTGCATGCGACTTGCCGACCTGCGCCTTTATGTCGCGTACTGCCTCTGCAATGAACTTGTTTGCATCGAATGGCATATTGTCACCGATCGTATAATTTTACTTTTTCTTGTGAGGAGCCGCTTTCTTGTGCGTTGCACCGTGCTGTTCGTGCTTGTGCGTTTCGGAGTGCGCGTGTTCTGGGTGTGTTTCGTGATGCGCGTGCTTTTTCTTTGCAAGCGCGGGCGCAATTGCTTTTACCCACACTATAAGTATCAGCAAACCAACCAGGAGCAAGATGAAGAACAGCGTGGCACCTGCGAGAATGACAGAACCACCTTGCTCATTTGGCTGCTGTGATGGCGCGGGGACTGGGAGCTGCGGAGTTACGGTTGGCACAGGAGTCGGCGCTGGCACCGGGGCTGGCGCCTGTTTGGGAAGAACTGCAGTAGAGGAAGAAAGCTTGCCATAAGTGAATACGTAAAGGCCGCTTTGCGCCGCGTTTATGCCCGCCTTGCCGCTTGAATCGGTGGGCGGGAGATTGATTTTGCCCGCTGGCGTATCCACAGCCACTATTTCACCTACTAATGGGGAGCCGCCCTTAGTAAGGGATATTTCAACGAATGATGATTGCTGCACCTGCGCGGGCGCAAAGAGCACTGGCTCGAGCTCTACTGGAACCGCAGTTGCAGACATTTTTGCATTCACTTCAACGAATTCAGATAGGGGGAGGTATTCATGTGAAGATATTTTGTCATAACCAGGCGCCTCAAAAACAATGTCATATGCGCCGTCAGGGAGGCCGTAGAGCGAGAGCACATAGTAGCCGTTTGAGTCAGACGTTACTTTCTTTTGTACGCGATTATTTTGCATTGCGCTTATTGTTGCATTGGAAAAGTCAGTTGGCCCAATAATTTGCCCATATGCTGTCGCATAGGAAATCTGCTGGCGCTTGGTAAGTGTGACTGCAGTGTCGCCATTTACCTCAATGAGAGTCACCTGTTTCGGATAGAGGGTGCTTTTCAGGATGGCAAAATAGCTTCCGTTGCTAACGTTGAATTTCACTATTCCATCGTCGCCTGTCCTGCCAGCAGCTATTTCCACTCCACTCGTCTCAAGCGACACATTTGAGCCCACTGACAGTGTGTCCTGCGTCACCGTGACCTTGATTGAGAGCTGGTATGCGAAACTTGCCGCAAATAGCATGATTAGGGTCAGGATAACTAAAGAATTTTTCACAGGCACCACCTGAAGGGCATTTCCATGCTACAAATAAAAACCCTAGTTGTCACGCCAGCAGAAAACTGCCGCTTTGCTGACTGTGCCTCCGCTATAGTATGGCACTGTAATAGCAAGGCTGTCCTTGCCAGCTGGTGCGGTGCTGGAGCAGCCTGAAGAAAGTGCCGCACCTGACGAAAAACACATGCCAGACATTGAGTGCATGTCATCCAACCTTGTTTGCAGGCTGCCGTCTGTAAAAGCCCCGGATTTCACAAGCAGGAGCGTTGCATCCGAACAGAGGAAAAAGTCTGGCGCATTATTTTTCGGCTGGGAAAACGCTGGAAGCAATCGGAATTGCTGCCGCCCCTCTCTTTACCGAAACTTTTGCAAAATGGAATTTTCCCTGTGAAACAGCATCCGAAAGCATTGGCTGCATGAAAGCAGGCTGGATCTTGTTTTCATCAATTTCGCCAGGAAACACATAATTGTCCGGAGGGTCGCCGCCGGATTTTACTGCTGCATCGTTGAGAATGTAAGATGAAAGGCGAAGCGCTATGTTTGTTTTTGAAACGTCTTTTGCGCCCTCTGCTGCAAATGACGCGGCTGAACTCGAAAGGAGCGAGAACATTGCGAAGGACAGCACCACCACCACAATTGCAAATGATGCGTCGATTGAGAAAAACGCCCTCGTGCGCTTGTTTTTGTTTTCCTTATGCATCCGCACTCGCCCCCCCTGTTGAAGTTAGCCGGTCATCCGCGCCAATGCAGTTCCCGTAGAATACTGCCTCTGAAACAGGAATGCCGCCGCTGGCTTTGATTGCCCCCCTGCCAACTGCCATAGCAATGCCCTGCTTTTGCGGTGCATAAACAGACGGGAGCGCAGAACAGGCAGTGTCAAGCGAAAGCGCAGTGTAGGAAAGTTTTGCCTGCTCTGCCGATGCATCGATGGATGATGTGAAGCCGCTGTTGATGCTTTGCGCGTGAATGGTGAAAAGGGCGATTGCAGTGAGCAGCACTGAGAATGCAATGAGCGCTTCCAGTGAGCTTTGCCCGCACAGGGATTTTTTGCGAAGTGAATTGCTCATGCAAAACTCACCCCCAACTTATTCGGAAATACGGTAGCATAGCCGATGTTGCTTTCATGCGAGTAGATGGAAAAGCCGATATTGGAATTTGGAATGTACAGCGGTGAGGATATGTCAAGCCGCAGGGCGGATATGTCTGCATGGAAGTAGCTCCTGCATTCCGCACTTGTGATATCGCTTGTGCCTTCGGGCTTTTCGGCGCGATGCAATTCGTTTTGCATTTTCCAAGATGATTTTTGCAAGGAAGAGCCATCAGAGTACCCGCACCAGAAGGCTATGCTCACGCCTTGCGATGAAAGTTCTTCCTGGAAAGCGTATGCATTTGCAAAAGCCGCGTCCTCAACGTATTTTTTTTCATCCACGCAGTCAATGCCAGTTTCATAGCAGCCGCTGACGGCGTTTATTGCCCGGACGCGTGTAAGCCCGGCTCTCGCGGCATCAGCGATGGAATCATAAAATGCGCTTTTGACGGCGAGTTCCTGCAGCTGAATGTAGCGATACTTTTGGTAAGACTGGTCCTGTGCAACGCTTGAAAGCTGCAATGCCGCTGCCACTATCGCAAGAAGAAAGACGGAAGATAGGACAAATGCGAGAAAGCCCTGCTTCATAAATGTGAAGGATGCTCAGGCTATTTCCTCAATCAATTTCACCAGGTAGTTCGCGGTCCTTTCTATGTCATCAACAGAGCACACTGCCACGTTTGAGTGGATGTAGCGGGTCGGGACGCAGATTGCGATTGAAGGGATGCCTCCGCGCTCGCCGTAAACTGATGCAGCGTCTGTTGCGCCACCCTCTATTACTTCAAGCTGAGTTGGAATTTTGTGCTTCTTGGAAACGCTTATGCATGACTTTGTGAGCTGCGAGTCCGCGAAATTGCCGCGGCCCCCCGCCTCAACAATGCAGATCGCCGGCCCCTTGTTCAATTGTATGAGCGATTCGTCCTCGCTCATTTCAGGGTGGTCGCCAGCAATTGATGTGTCTACTGCTATGAATGATGCGGGTTCGAGGTTGTATGCTGCAATCATCGCGCCTTTTCCGAATGTGGATACTTCCTCTTGAGTGGTGCCGACAAGCACGACATTTCGGTTCTTCACGCGCTTTGCAATGTCAAGGAGCACGTAACAGCCAACGCGGTTGTCAAGCGCCTTTCCAGTAACCAATTTTCCATTCAGGATTTTTGTGGAAAGGTCAAATGCTATCGGGTCGCCGATTTTCACGCCCATCTTTTCCGCGTCCTTCTTGTTTTTCGCGCCTATGTCTATGAAGAGGGATTTGTTGTCTATTGCCATCTTCATGTCCTCTGCCTTTTGCATGTGGATTGGCTTGTTGCCAATTACGCCGTAAATCCTGCCTTTTTCCGTTTCGATGACCACGCGCTGGTTCACAAGCACCCTGTTGTCTATGCCGCCCACCTTTACGAAGCGCAGGAAGCCCTTGTCGTTTACAAACTTCACGAGCATGCCGATTTCGTCCATGTGCGCGCCTAGCATCATTGGCTTTTTCTTGCAGCCAGGTGCGCGGGCTATCACATTCCCGAACCTGTCGATTTCTGTTTTGTAGCCCGATTTCTTGAGTTCGGCTGCCATGAGTTTCGCTATTTCTTCCTCATGCCCCGGAACGCCGAATGTTTCTGTCAGTTTGCAAAGTAAGTCCATGTCCACCATATGATTCACCCCTGAATAGTAAGTAGGGAAACTCGCTTAAGGGTTAAAAACGTGCCTAAACGCTTATCTTCAATCCGTCAACTGCAATAAGAGTGTTGGGAAAAATCTTTTTCGCCTCATCAAGAAGGGGCGTTGTGTCCCTGTACCTGCCTGATATGTGCGTGAGGAGGAGTTTGCCTGCGCCTGCTTTTTTTGCCACTGCTGCTGCCTGCGCTGCGGTTGAGTGGTGCGCCTCTTTTGCTTCCTCTTTCTTGTCCTCTGCGAATGTGGATTCGTGAATTAGGAGATCTGCGCCTTTTGCCGCTTTTGCAACTGATGCAGAGGGCGCCGTGTCGCCAGTGTAAATGATTTTCTTTCCTGCCTGTTTGTAAGTGATGCTTTTCAGGAGAATTTTTTTCTTCCCGATTTTAATCTCGCCCTTTTCCTGTATTTCGCGGAACATCTGCCCCTTCAAGCCCGCCGCATGCGCTTTTTCCTCGTGGAAGCGCAAGCGTTCCTTCTCCTTAAGTGAGTAGCCGAAGCAATTCTTGTCGTGCTCCGCAATAAATGCAGAGACAGAAAACTCACCAAAGTCCGCGACTGCGCCTGCCTCTTCGAGTTCGACTATTTCCAAGAAGTCTTTTTTGTTGAATATTGCACGGCTTCCTTTGGGGCCGTAGAGAACGAGTTTTTCAGTGCGCCCGTTGAGCGCCATTGTTTCTATTAGCCCGATTGCCCCGAGGAAATGGTCCATGTGGAGATGAGTGATGAATATTGCGTTTACCTTCATGTAAGAGAGCCCGAAGCGCATCATCTGCCGCTGTGTGCCCTCGCCGCAGTCAAGAAGAAGCACGTTGCCGTTGTGGCGCACTGCTATCCCCGCGAGGTTGCGCTCCGCTGTTGGCGTGCCTGCAGATGTGCCGAGCATGGTTACTTCGAATGACATGGAATAAGTAGGCAGAGAAGCGCTGTTAAACCTTCGCGTCAGCCCTTATCAGATTAGGCGCATCCGAATGGAAAAGAATTACTGTATTGAAAAACAGGTCTGGATAAACCCCAATTGTGAACCCCCTCTTGGTAAGGGTTTTTTTGACGTTTTTGATATTGAATCCGGCAAGAGGGACATCTGCCGCCAGGATGCCGCCTTTTTCAAGGCAGTACGCATACTTCAGGAGACGTTCTTTCAGCAACTGAGGCCCCTGGTAATATGCTGCCCCCAGCACTGAAACTATTACATCCTGCGTCTTAGGGGGGGCATACGTTTCGGAATTGCCAATAA
This sequence comes from Microcaldota archaeon, assembly GCA_026396335.1. Taxonomy (GTDB): domain Archaea; phylum Micrarchaeota; class Micrarchaeia; order Anstonellales; family Anstonellaceae; genus UBA10161. The sequence goes on from JAPLWZ010000016.1 coordinate 25,137, forward strand.
ATATAGAATCGATATTGCTATCGCGGAGTTCCGGGAACCACGTCAGGGAAGTGGCTGTCGTTTCAGATTCTATACCCCGATCCGCAAGCATGCGCTTGATTTCCTTGAGAAAAATTCCACTGCCCGCCCCATCGTCCATTATCCGCAGGGGTCTCCCGGTGCGGCTTTTGGAGATTTGCACTAGAATATCGATCAGCTCCTTTGAAACAAACCCGAGGTGCATCCAGGGGTAATTGAAATGGGCGTTATAATGCGCATAGCCCCTTGTTGTCTGGTAAAACGATTTGTAAACGGGCTCGCGCGCGTTAATGTCCTTTTCCTTCGCATTCTTAAGACACTGGACGGACACACCGTAGAGTTCCTCGGAAGAATTCAGCTTCTTCCATATCGTCTCAACCTGAAGCTCAGCCATTTTGAGAATTCCTTTGCAAGTGGCGGTTTGCACAGAATTTACGGAGATTTCACCAGGGGTTTTCTTCAGTTTCATAACACCAGCCTAAGCTGGGAATATGGTAATACGTGTTTTTAAATGATGTATCGGCTGCCGTGATTTTTTTCAGTCCTTGCTCTTGAGAAGGTAGGCACCCGTGATTATTATCACGATTACAAGTGCGGTGAGCGTGATCAATGGATTATCCTCTAGGAATGCGACCGGGTCGTTTGAGTTGCCTTCTGGCTTGAGCGAGTCGAGGAAATTCCGGTCTGCAGAAAGGTTGGCGATTTGCGTGAGATCCGCCTGTGCGGTTCCATTTGATGCGCTTGCTGTGCCGTTAACGTTTGAGCCGTTGCCAAGCAGGGCGTTTTTGAACGAGGTTATCAGATCGGTTGCGGATTCCTGTGCG
>JAPLWZ010000021.1:0-1617 GCA_026396335.1 Microcaldota archaeon
TCCAATTCGCTGCTGCCTAATTTCAGGAAGAAGCAGGATGTTGCGCGCTCACAGGTGGAGCAGGCGAGATCAGAGCTTGTTCGAGCTGGAAACAGGTAAGGTTTAAATACCCTAATTTCCATAATTAGCAACATGAGACTGATTAAAGTCGGGGGCAGCGCAGCAAAACCCATATCTAGCACCAGCATGCCCAAATTAGACGTGTTGTGTGAAAAGCCGCAGGCCGCAATGAAAGGGATGCCTGAATTCCTCGCGCTGTTTTGCGAATCAGACCGCGCAAAATGCAGAAGGCATGTTGCCGAAATAATCGGTGACGACCCCAGTTTTGGCGCCCCTTCGCTGTCAGAAATAGGGAAAATCCTCTCCCTGATTCCTAAAGAGGAGCGCCGCTATGCGCTAGAAGTCGGAATACTTAGGCTATACAAACACAAAACCGAAATGACCCCGGGTGTGCTTTCAAAAATTTCAGGAATTCTTGAATTACTCCCAGAATATTACCGGAAAGACGCACTTTACACAGATATCGACCGGATATTTGAGGCTCAGCCCTGGATTGACGAAAAAACGATTGGGCATGTTTTGGACGCTGCTTCATCGATACCGCAAAAATACCGCGCCTATTTCCTGGAATGCCATGTTACGGAAATATTCGAGGCGCTCCCTCCGGCAAAGCTGGAAGGCGCAGAGGCGGCAATGAAAAAATCTGTGAGGAGCATCAACGCGGGAAGGTTCGTGCTTCCGGAAGAAACCCTTATGGGAAGGAACATCGATTATGAAGAGAGCTGCCCGCAGAGCAAGGACTATTTCAAGTGCGGGATTACAGACGGGACGCTTGTGGAGGCGAGGCTCCCCATGCCCGGATTTGAGATGCGCGTGCTCATAAAAGGGCTTATTTTGGGAACTGACCGCGGCAATGTGCTGGCGTACGAACCAGACAGCAACACCATCTGGTCTATCCAGATATCCAATGGCGTTTTTGTTGGGGCGAAACAGGAATTCAAGCTCCGCGGCAGCGATCTGCAGGAGCGCGTGTACGAAAAGCTAGGCTGGAACGACTGAATTGCCCGCCAGCAGCCGCACTTGCAGGCTACACCGCCTCAAACTGCCAGGAAGCCTTGACAACCTTCAGCACCACCTGCGTGTTCGTGTGCTCCACGTGCGGGATGTGCGAAAACGATTTGAGGAGATTGGAAAAAGTTTCGCGGTTTTTCGCGGCTATGATTGCCATGCTGTCGTATTCGCCCGTTATGTCGTATACTGCGACCACGCCGCGAAGCCGGCTGATTTTTTCCTGTGCCTCAAGCACCATTCCCTTTGCTATTTTCACCTGCACTATGCCCATGAATTCATAGCCAAGGCGTGTGAGATCGAGGTTCGCGCCGTAGCCCCGTATTATTCCTGCTTTTTCCATTTTCCCTATGCGGGAAATGAGGGTGGTCGGATGCATTCCCAATTTGTGCGAGAGCTGCCTGTAGGAGGAGCGCGCATTTGCCCGAAGCGCCCCGAGTATTTCCACGTCTGTTTTGTCCAACATTTGCTCACCTTTTGCTGTTCTTTTGCGTTTTTATTAGACATTTGAGCGATGAAAATAAAATACATCTGTTCATTTTGCTAAAA
>JAPLWZ010000021.1:1647-8353 GCA_026396335.1 Microcaldota archaeon
ATAAAGAGCCATATATATAACCTAGCAGAAGCTTTGCCTATTCACTAGGGGGTGCGTTTTATGATCGGGACTGCAACAAAGGAAGATGTAGAGAGGATACTTTCTGATGCGAAACAAAAGGGCGTGGAGTTTGTCGACCTTGAGTTTGTGGATATCACGGGAATGCCGAAAATGTGCGAGATTACAGTCAGCCTGCTTGAAAGCACGCTTCATGACGGCACCTGGTTTGACGGCTCGTCAATTGAGGGGTTCGCAAGAATTTCCGAGTCGGACATGTTCCTTGTGCCTGACCCTTCCACTTGGGCGCCGCTGCCTTGGACTGGAAACAAGACTGCGAGAATAATTTGTGATGTTTACGTTGATGAGAAGACGCCTTTTGCAGGCGACCCGAGAGGCTTGCTGCGGAAAATGCTTGCGAAAGCGGCAGAAAAAGGATATGAATACAAAACTGGGCCGGAACTTGAGTTCTTCCTGTTCCGAGGGAAGGACGGAGACGCGAGCGAGCCTTCTGCAACGAGAGTGCATGATAATGCAGGTTACTTTTACCTTGCCACAAGTCGGGGTGAACGGCTCGGGAATGCATGTGCACCAGTCTCTCTGGAAGGACGGCAAGAACCTTTTCTACGACGGGAGCGACCCATACTGGCTGTCTTTGCTTGCAAAACAATTCATGGCAGGGATAATGGCGCATGCGCCGGCGCTTGCCGCAATTACAAACCCGTGCGTGAACTCGTACAAGAGGCTGGTGCCGGGCTACGAGGCGCCGGTTTACATTTGCTGGGGCAGGGTGAACCGCTCCGCGCTCATAAGGATACCGAGGAATCTTGCGGGCAAGGAGAAGGGCACGAGGATCGAATGCAGGTTCCCCGACCCGTCTGCAAACCCCTATCTCGCTTTTGCCGCCATGCTTGCGGCTGGCCTTGATGGAATTGAAAGGAAACTCGAGCCGCCAAAGCCGGTTGAAGAGCGCGTGTATGGATACGAGGAGGAAAAGAGAAGGAACCTGGGGATTGGCACGCTTCCGACTTCGCTTGAAAATGCGAGCGCATGCCTTGCCGAGGACAAGATACTCACTGATGCGCTTGGCAAGGACATTGTCGAAAAGCTGCTTACCATACAGAAAAAGGACTGGGACGGCTACAAGACGCAAGTTACACCGTGGGAAATGGCAAGGTATTTCGGGGTGCTGTGAGTTCGGATGGATTGCATGGGCTGGAGAGAAGGAATTAAAATGTGCGGCAGGAATGGTAAGCTCATGGCAGATCCTATTGACCTTACCAGCCAACCCGGCCCAGAAAGCACACCAAATCCGAATGCATCTGCTCAGCAGGTGCCAGAAGCGCCAGTTGGGGCTGCGAATGTCCTGAACGAAGCGGTGCAGCCCCCAGTATTGGGCGGCAGGCAAGGCAGCGCGCCCAAGAAAAAACTGGACATGCGGCTGGTTGCAGGCGCAGTTCTTATTGTTGCAGCTGTTTTGCTGCTTGGCTATAGTTTTGTCAGCCAGAGCCAGCCAGGAGAGGGCGAAAACCTGCAGGCAGCGCCTGCGCCGACTCCGGCGCCAGTAACGCAAATGGAAAACAACAGCACCGCTGCAGTGGAGAATATTACTGTTGCGCCGATAGTTGAAATTGATCCGTTTGCAGGCATCACACCAAGAAGCGTATCAGACAAAATAAGCGACGGGCAGTTCAGGGTGCTTGACGACTCATCAGCGCAGCTGAAGGTTTATGTAATCAAAGACGGATTTGCGGATTCAATACTTGTAAACAAGGGAAATTTCTATATGCTCATTGATGCAGGCAACTTCACGCCTGCCGACAAGTTCCTCAAGAGCATGAATGTGAGCAGGATAAATGTGCTTGTCGCAAGCCGTGATTACGAGGGCGCGATAGGCGGAATTGGCGGAATACTGGACAGCTATACCGTGGATGAATTCTGGGACAACAACGTGCAGGCGAGCGAGAACAGCGTGGCGTTTGTAAAGACATCCGGGCAGTATGCCGCATTGCTTTCCAAAGTGGATGCAAAGGGAATCGCCGTGAAACACCCGCAGGCTGGAGACAATATGACTGTGAGCGGGCTTACCGTGACTGTGCTCAACCCGCCGAAAAACAGGTACCTTGGCAATCCGGATGCAGATGCTGTTGTGCTGAAGATTTCGAACGGCGCGTTCTGCATGTTGTTCCTGAACCCGACCGTGCAGGAAACGGAAAACGGCCTTATTGGAACGGGCGAGAAAATGCACTGTGACGTCATTACTTACTTTAAGCACGGGGAAGGCAGGCCAACCGCATCGCTTTTGGTTGATGATTATGTATTGCCAAAGGACGTGATTATTTCTGTCGGGCCAAATGCAGACGGGCTGCCTTCGCCAACCACGCTCACAAGGCTCAGCCTGAAGCACGCCACTGTTTGGAGAACGGACAACCAGACCGTGGCTGTCACAAACGACGGTATAAGCAGCAAGTACACTATTGCGCAAGTGGGTTGAGCCTGACTGCAATCAGGAGCGCTTTTTTTCTTTTTATTCGCTTATTTTCTTTACGCGCGCGACTGTCGCTGTCTGAGTGAGCTGCACGCCCACTATTTTTGAGCCGTCATCAGTGCGCGTCACGCCGAGCGCGACATCCGCATTTGAGAGTATGGTGTCGTTGTGCGTGACCACTATGAACTGTGTGTTCTTTGAAAGTTGGCGAAGGAGGTCGGAGAGCTTGCGGGAGTTTTCCTTGTCAAGCGCTGCGTCCGCCTCGTCAAGTATGTAAAAGGGCGCCGCCTTGTGCATCTGTATTGCGAATATGAATATGAGCGCAAGGAGCGACTTTTCGCCCCCCGACATTGACTCGAGGTATTTGTCGTGGCTGCCATCGTGCACCTTTACCAAGAGGCCGGACTCGAACGGGCTACTGGGCTGCTCAAGAAGCATGGTGCCTTCGCCCGTGAAAATATAACCATATAATTTCTTGAAATTTTCATTGACCGCGTTGAATGTGGTGAGGAATATTGCGCGCTTCTTTGCCTCTATCTCATCCATCATGTGCATGACCGCGTTCTTTTCCGAGTCAAGCGATGAGACGCGCGTGTGTATTTCCTCTATGTCTTTTTTCTTCTGGTCGTACATTTCCGGCGCCTTGAGGTTCACCTGCGGATGCGCGTCCATCACAGCCTGCGCTTTTTTCATCATGTCCTCAAGTTCAGTCCTTGTTGCATCAATTGTCTGTATGCCCGCATACCTGTCAAGCTCAGCCTTAAGGTCAGCCAGGCGGGTTTCAATAGTTTCCCTGCGGGTGCTTATTTCGAATGATTCGCGGCTCTTCTTCTCCTCTTCCGCGCGTATCCTGCCAAGCTGCCCGCCGATTTCCTTTATCTGCCCCTCTACCTCGTTCATGCGGCTGATGAGCTTTTGGGAGCTTGCGGATATTTCTGCGAGCTTGTCCTCCTTTTCCTCCTGTTCCTTGCGGGTCTTTGCGATTTTGCTGGCGAGTGTTGAGACGTCTTTCCTGCATTCGTTGAGGGATGATACATTCTGCTTTTCCTCTTCTGCCTTTTCACTCGTTGCGGATGCTGTTCGTGTGAGCTCCTCTTTTTTCGCTGCCAGCTGCGCCTCAAACGATGAGCGTGACGAGTGCATTTCGCGCAACTTGACCTGCGCTTCGCTTCCTTCCTGTTTTTCCTTTTCATTTTGCGTCGCCATCCTGCCCTTGAGGGATACGTGCTCTGCGATTGATTGTGAGATTGAAGCTGCGAGAGAATCTGCGGTTTTTTTCAGCGAGGAGATTTCCTTTGCGATCTTTTCAACTTCTGATTCTATCTGCGCGAGCGCCTCGTATGCTTTTTTGCTGCCTTGTTTCCGCTCTTCGGTTGTTTTTATCTCGATTTCAATGCCTGCGAGCTTCACTTCAGCAGTTGCCTTTTCCTTGCGGGCGTTGTTCATCTCCTCGCGAAGCGAATAGAGCTGTGAGTAGAGTTCGTCTTTTTGCTTCTTCACTGACTCTGCGTCCGACTCTGCCTTGTCAAGCGCTGTCTTTGAAAGGAGCGAACCCCTCATTGTGCCGCCTGTTATGATGCCGGACTTTTCTATGAGTTCGCCGTCAAGGGAAACCATGCGCGCTTTGCCAATGCCAGCCTTCTTTGCGTTCTGCACATTGTCGAATAGGAGCGTGTCGCCGAATACATAGTGCATTGCCTGATCGTATGCCGCATCGAATTCCACGAAGTCAAGGAGGAGGCCGAGGCAGCCCGGCACGCCGGACATTTTGTCAGGCACGCCTATTTTTGGCATGTCAAGAGGAATGAATGTGCACCTGCCAGACTTTTGCTCTTTGAGTTTTTCGATTACCTTTATTGCCGTGTCCATGCGGTCCACGACTATGTTCATGAGGCGCTGGCCAGTCGCTGCTTCCACTGCTGTTGCGTATTTGGTGTCGCAGTTCACTAGTGATGAAACGGTGCCGTGTATGCCGCGCATGCCGCCCTGCTTCATTTCCTCTACTGCGCGAAGCGCCATGTTTGCCGCTGCGGGCGATACTGATGCGCGCAGTGTTGCCGCCTTTTCCTTGAGCGAGAGCAATCGGCGGTCAAGGTCAGGTATCTGCCTGTTGAGCTCCTTTTCCTTTTCGAAGAGCGACTCGAGCGCAGCTGTGAGGGAGAGCACATCCTTTTTCAGGATGGACTGCTCGCCTGAGAGTTTGCTTTCCTTCACTTCACCTACTGCTGAAGAGAGGGTTTCCTTTTCTTTCTTTTTCATTGAAAGCATGCGCTCGGCGTTTTCTATGTTGGTTGCGTTTGCAGCCTTCTGTTCCTTTAGCGAGACGATTTTTTCCGAAAGCTGCTCCAGATTTTTTGTGAGCTCGTCTGCCGGGCTTTCAAGCGCGCCTGAGCGCCTTTCAAGGTCGGCTATCTGCTTTGTCAGGGATTTTATCTGAGATGTTAGGGAATCGATTGCCTCGTTGCTCTGCCTGTAGAGTTTTTTGAGGTCCTCTGTTTGCGAAATAATTGCCTTGCCCATCGATTCCAGGCGCTGCTCTTCTTTTTTCTTTTCGCCAAGCGTAGCTGCGTCCGCGCTTATGGATTCTTTTAGCTGGCTTATTTCCGCATATGCCGCTTCCCTGCTTGCAGACGCGCCCATCTTCGCCACTACCTGCTGCTTTTGCGATTCTAGTTCGGAAATCCTGCCTGAAAGCGCGGCTGCCTGCTTGGAGAATTCCTCGAGCGCAGCCTTTGCCTCTGCATGCTTGCTCACTGAGTCTGCGTGCTGCTTGGAAAGCTTTGCAAATTCCGCATTTGTCAGCGATGCCTTGGAGCGCTTGAAATTGCCCTGTGCTTCCATATATGAGAGTGCGTCGTTCTTTTCGCGCTCAAGCTCGGTGAGTATTGCCTCGCGCTCGCCAAGAACAATGGACGCTTCAGTGATTTTCTGCCCGACCGCGTCAAGCTCGCGCATCGCCTCGTCCTTTTTCTGGTCGTATTCCGCGATGCCTGCCACGCTGTCGATTATCCCCCTGCGCTCTTTTGCAGACATCTCGACTATTTTTTGCACCTGGCCCTGTGCGATAATGTTGTGAGTGCCGGATTCAAGCCCGTATTGGCGCAGCTCTTCCATTACGAGAGTTCTTGTGGATCGCTTGCCGTTTATCCTGTAAAGGGTTTTTACGTCGTTGCCGTCCACCTTTATTGCGCGCTTTATTTCGTACTGCTTTTCACCGTCAATGTAAAGCGTGACTTCCGCATAATTTGAGGAAGTATTGATCAGTTCGGATACTTTTTTTGCCCGAAGCGCCTTCGTTCGGGCCTGCCAGGCACACGTAGCCCTTTGGAAAATTGGCTTCTGCGCGCCTGAAGGATTTGAAACCGCGGAACTTCAAGCCCTTAATGTAAACCATCAGTTCAACCTTGCACGATTACCGTTGTCGCCTAGTCGGAATTCACGGAGAGAATTTAAAAAAGTACTAGCAAGGACTTTTTTAGACTTGCAGCGATGTTCAGGCAGCCGCGCCTGAACAGACAGTGGAGCCGGAGCTCCACTGGAAGCTGCAAGCTGATAAAAAAGTACCCGCAGGCGCCTAGGGGGAGAATGTGCCCTGCTCAACAACCGATGAAATCCTGCCTGAAGTTGTGTAAACCGGGGCAGTCTCATCGTTGCACTTTTCAGGCAGATCTATGCCCTTGCAGTTGTAGTACTGGATGGAGACGATTATGGTCCTAAAGTCGCGCGGAGATGGCTGGGTTGCGCCTTCGAATGTTTTGAGAAAGTTCATTGGCTCGGATTGCTTGAATATTTGCTGCCCAAACGGGTCAGATACAGAATAGTCAGTTTTTCCAGGCTGCCCGATATTGGTTGTGGTGTAAACCATGTTTTTGATTTTTATCGGGAAGCCAAGGTCGTTTGCCACGGAGAATTGTATTGTGGTGGCAGCGCCGTCTGTGTAGATTATGAACGGCGAACAGGGAAGCCCGGGCTGGAATGTGCACTCCTTCTGCGCGAAGTTTGAGGATGAGAATGCGCCAGTGGAGATAAGTATTGCAATCACCGCGAAAAGCGCGAGAAGCGCCCAGCCGTAGGTGACGAGGTATTCCATGGCTGCTTGACCGCGGATAAATCGAGTCATATCTTTTCATTCCTCGGCTAAACTATAATAACTATTCACTTACACCTTGCCAAGCGCCTTTCTCATCGCAGCGTAATGCTGGTCAGCCATGCCAACGTGGA
>JAPLWZ010000144.1 GCA_026396335.1 Microcaldota archaeon
GAACCGGCTTCACGTAAATTTTCGTGGGCAGAAGCATTTCCTTGCCCCATTTCTTGACATCAAGAAGTCGTCTTGCAAGCGTATAGCCGTTTGAGTGTATGCCGCTTGACTCAAGCCCGACAATCACGTCGCCCGCTTTCATTTTCACTCCCGTAATAGGCTCGCATTCCACCACGCCTACAACTGTTGTGGCAAGGTCAAATGGCTTTTTTCCGCCGGTTATCATGTCTGGCATGATGGCGGTTTCCCCGCCCACAAGCGCGCAGCCTGACTGCCTGCAGCCCTCAAGAAGCCCTTTCATAACATCAGCGACAAGTTCCGCATCCTCATGCGCAAGCAGAAGTGAATCCACCATCACAAGCGGTCGTGCGCCAAGGCAGACTATATCATTCACGCTCATTGCCACGCCATCAATTCCAACTGTGTCGAATTTGCCTAGTGCATCCGCAACGAGTATCTTCGTGCCCACTCCGTCTGTGTGTATTGCAAGCGTGCTTCCTCCTGACTTGAAAAGCCCGGCATAGTGTCCCTTTATTGGCAGCACATAATCTGGTGCGTCTGCAAAAATCGCATTATTTATGGCGGCATGTATGCCCTTTACCTTGTTTACGTCAACGCCAGCCGAGGAATAAGTTTTCATGCTCTTTTCTCTCGAAAAAACCTTTTTAAGGGTTGCCTGCGCCTGCATCCCAGAGGTGTTTTGAATGGGTTTAGAAAGCATAATGTTCGGACTGGGCTTTGCTCTTATACAACTCATCGTGGGGCTTGTCCTTGCTATGGGTTCGGTGTATTTGGGCTTGCGCATGTTTGACAAGTTGACTGAAGGCATCGACGAGATGGCTGAACTGAAGAAAGGCAATGTTGCAGTTGCGATATTGCTTGGCGCCATTATCTTCTCAATCGCAAACGTGGTTGAGGGCGGCGTGGTAACTCTTACCTCCAGCCTGACATCTGGGATGTCCGGCGTGCAGATGGCTGCCGGCTTGGTCATCGGTGTTGTCAATCTGATTGTAGGCGTCATACTCGCGGTATTCACGATTTACATCGCGATCTATGTGCTTGACAAGATAACGACAACCATCGACGAGTTCAAGGAGCTCAAGCGCGGCAATGTGGCTGTTGCAATCATGATGGCTGCAGTGCTTCTCGCTGTGTCATTCGTCATCCGCGCTGCGGTGATCGGTATGGCAAACGCGCTTTCGCCTGAGAGTGTGGCAGTCGCATTTGGCTGGGCCTAAATAGGCGATAAAATTGGGGGCGTTTTTCCGCTCCCCTTTCTTTTTCTTCTTTCCTGTTTTTGTTTTCTTTTTGTTTTATTTCTTGTTTATCTTCAGTTATTTGCCTATTTTTTCCCAAGTTTGACCTTGAGATTCGCAATCATGTCGACGCTCATCTTGGAAAGATCATACTCGTGCTTCCAGTTCCAGTCTTTCCTTGCCTGCGAGTCATCAATGCTCTTCGGCCAAGAGTCTGCGATTTTCTGCCTCGAGTCTGGCTCATAAGTGCAGGTAAAGCCTGCGATATGCCTTGCCACTTCATCTGCGAGTTCCTTTGCAGAAAATGAAATGGCTGCCAAATTGTAACTGGTTCTCACGGTCAGTTTCTCACTTGGCGCATCCATAAGCTCCACGGTGCCCCTGATTGCATCTGGCATGTACATCATGGGCAGCACTGTCTGCGGGCCCACAAAGCACTTGTAAGAGCCGTGCTTTATCGCATCGTAGTAAATGGCAACCGAGTAGTCTGTAGTTCCTCCTCCGGGCTCTGCCTTCCAGGAGATTAGACCCGGGTAGCGCACCGAGCGGATGTCGAGTCCATATTTGTTGAAGTAGTACTGGCAAAGCAGCTCCCCTGCCACTTTTGTGACCCCGTACATTGTGGAAGGTTCAAGCACCGTTCTCTGCGGTGTTCTCTCGCGGGGAGTAGTCGGTCCAAATGCAGCAATGGAGGAGGGCCAGAAGAATCTTTTCACTCCGCACTCGCGCGCAGCATCAAGCGAATTTTTCAAGCCAAGCAGGTTGATTTGGAATGCAAGGTCCGGATTTTTCTCGCCGGTTGCTGAAAGCAGCGATGCCAGCTGGTAAACCATGTCAATGCCGTATTTTTTCATTACCTTCATAGTCGCGTCTTTGTCCTGCACGTCAAAGTATTCGCATGGTCCGCCGTCTTTTATTTCTAGCGGGAACTCGGTCTTGCGCGTGGACGCAACTACATTGTCCGCGCCGTGCTTTTTTCGGAGCGCAACTGTGAGGTCCGAGCCTATCTGCCCGACTGCGCCAATGATTAGTACTTTTGCCATATCAATCACCTGTTGGCTCGATTTCGCCTAAAATCGTTATAAATGCTCCCGATAAATTAACGTCAGTGGTCGAGGGATAGTCATGAACTCTTTACTCCTAATTGGCAACGGCGCGCGCGAGCATGCGATAGCGGAAAGCATCTGCACAAATGAAAAAGTGAAGCTCTTCGCATTCATGTCTGCAAACAATCCCGGCATTGCGGCACTCGTGAAAAAATCTGACGGTGCGGCGGAAATAGGCGACATACACTCGCCAAGCGCAGTTGTTGCATTCGCGAAAAAAACAAAGCCCTCTCTTGCATTCCCTTCTCCTGATGCAGTTCTCGCAGCAGGCGTGACAGACGCGCTCATGGCAGAAGGCATCAAGTGCGCGGCACCGATGAAAGAGGCAGCGCGGCTTGAATGGGACAAATCCTACGCGCGCGAGCTTCTCAAGGACTTCAAGGTGCCAGGCGCGCCCAGGTTCGGCATATTCGATTCGGCAGCAGAAGCATCATCATTCATCGACTCCATGAACGGCAAGGTGGCAGTAAAGCCCTCTGGCCTAACAGGCGGCAAGGGAGTAAAGGTGACTGGCTACCAATTGAAAGACGGTGCAGAGGCAAAGCAGTACGCAAAGGAACTGCTCTCAGCAAAGCACAGCGGGCTTGCCAATATTGTGATAGAGGAAAAGCTTGAAGGCGAGGAGTTTTCCCTGCAGGCATTTTCCGACGGCTCGAAAATCTACGGAATGCCTCTCGTACAGGACCACAAGCGCGCTTACGAAGGCGACATAGGCCCGAACACGGGCGGTATGGGCTCCTACTCGGACGCAAACCATCTCCTTCCCTTCCTGCGCGCATCGCACCGCGATGAGGCGCTAGCAATCATGCAAAAAACAATCGAGGCATTCCGGAAAAAAACCAGCAAGCCGTTCATCGGCATCCTTTACGGCGGGTTCATGGCCACCCGCGACGGTGTCAAACTGATAGAGTACAATGCGCGCTTTGGCGACCCAGAAGCAATGAATGTGTTATCCATTCTTGAAAGTGACCTTTACGAAACTCTGCAGGGCATGGCAAGCGGCAGGATTTCGCGCGTTCCGCAGTTTGAAAAGAAAGCGACTGTCTGCAAGTACCTCGTGCCTGACGGCTACCCTGGCAAATCCGTAACAGACCAGCCTCTGGAAATAGGATACTCTGAAATAGCAGCAGCAAAAGCAAACCTGTTCTACGCGGCAGTTTACGAGAAAGAAGGCACCATCTATACACAATCCTCCCGCTCAATTGGATTGGTGGGGATTGCGGATACAATAAACGAGGCGGAAAAAACCGCAGAGTCTGCCTGTTCAGCAATTTCAGGCAAAGTCTGGCACAGAAAAGACATAGGCACCGCGCAGCTTGTGGCCCGCCGCATTGCGCACATGAAGGCACTGGGAGTTCTCTAGTCTTTCTTCCTGCTCTTCTTCCAGTCAAAAATAATCGGCAGTTTTGTTTTGCATTTCGGGCACTTGTTCCCATTAACGAGCCGGTTCTCTTCCATGTTCATGCCAAGGCGCAAAATGACTTTCTCCTTGCACTTCGGGCAATAGGTATTCTCACCCTCGTCGCCAGGCCTGTTTCCAGTATAAACGTATTTCAAACCCTCTTCAAGCGCAATCTTTCTTGCCCGTGAAAGAGTTTCAACAGGCGTGGGCGGCTTTGTCATTCTGTTCGCGGGATAGTAGCCAGTGAAATGCAGCGGGATATCTGCATCCACATTCTTCAGCCATTTGCTCAATTCCCTGATTTCCTCATCTGAATCATTCAGGGTTGGAATAAGGAGCGTAATTACTTCTATGTGCATTTTCTTGTGCAGCAGCTTGATGCTTTTCAGCACAGGCTCAAGGTGTGCTTCTCCGCAAACCTGCTTGTAGAACTTATCCGTGAATGCTTTCAGGTCAATTCTCGCGGCATCCAGCCACTGGAGCGTTTCAATTGTTTCAGGCGTCATATATCCATTCGTGACGAAAACATTGTACAGGT
>JAPLWZ010000102.1 GCA_026396335.1 Microcaldota archaeon
CATCCATGGCTGCGCTTACAAGCGTCACTCCCGTTTCCACAAACCCGCTTGTTATGTTGCCATCTATGAATTCATGGACAGCATCAATCCCTGACATTACCGTTCCGGTAATGGGTGCATACTCCAGTGCGGTTTTCCACCATTGGAACAAGAACATAGAAATCACCCGCTCCCGGCGCCTTTTGCCTCAAGCGCCTGTTTCTTGAAAAGCTCTATGAATTCGTCGGCAGCCTGCTTGCCCTCGCGCTCGTCAAGCCACGCCTTTATCATCTTGAAGTTTTCGGCAAGTTCCTCATTTGAGTCAATCGCATTCCTAAAGTCGTTCCTTTCGTTGTAGCGGTAGTAGACGAGCACGGCATAAAGCGAGGCGGTCATTTCAGCTTCAAAAAGTATCTTCTCCCTTTCCTCCTCGTTTTTGCACATTGAGAAGCGCGCGGGGAACATGCCGACATAGCCTTTTGCCATCTGATTGGTGAACCACATGGGGTAGTCAACATGCTTCATGGCAATGTCGATTTCGTCATCCATGGTCTTTGGCATGCGTTCAGCCAAAGTCGGTTTGTCAGGTCGCGCCATAACATCATCCCCAGTTCACTTCTGCCGATGGAAATATATATACCTTCCTCCAATAACATAAAAAGCGGCAGTTATAGATGGTGTAGATATGGCGGGAAAGCAAACTTCAAAACCGGTGCAGGAAAAGCCTGCTGAAGCGCCTCTTGCATCAGGTGAAAAAATACCGCGAGGATTCCTTACTCCTACTAATGAAATGTTGAAAGCTGAAATGGCGAAACCGAAAAATGAGAACAAAAAGAAAAACGCGTTCCTGGGCTAACTCGATTCTTCTTTTTCCGACTCAGGCAAGTGTGGCAGCCTTTTTGCAAAGCAGGTAAACTGCGCAAGCCATTGGGAGCGTGGCAGTCGCGCCAGGCACAAACGGGCCGAATGAATGATCGCGGATTGTCAGGGCCGGAACTGCTTCTGTGATTTTCACTTTCTGCTCGCCCTCATTGAATATGGGCGCATCCTTCATGGGCTCGAATGCATCAAGCGAGTCAACACTCTTCGCGGCAAACCCGCTCCCTCCATGTATTGAGTCTGCCATGCGGATCAGCTTGCTTGTGTCTGCAGTCACATTCGCATCTATTCTTCCTGCAAGCGTTAGTCTCATCTGCGCGAACTTTTCAGCGAGCTTCTCCTCCCTGTTCGCAATCCCTATGTTGTCCCAGTTTCCGGTTTGTATTGAAGCGCGCAGCTTTTCCCTCTCTTCAGGCTTCTTGAGCTTCCTGCTAATTGAAAGCGCGAATTCATCGTTGTCAAGCCGCTTCACGAATGCGCGCGCGAACTTCCCCCCAAACCCGCCATCTGCTGTCTTGGGGCCGAAGAATTTCTTCCCCTCTTTCCAAAAAAGCCTGTCAAACAGCAAGCCAGTGCCTGTAACATAGTCCGCAATTTCCCTTCGCGCTTCCCTGTCAAGCTGTGCAACCGCTTCCGAACGCACGTGCACATGGTAGCCCCTGCTCCCTGAGAAATTGATGGACAGTTCATTCTTTGAAAAGCCGAAATCAGGGAGCAAAAACTCCTCAATAAGCTGGTGCGCCTCCCCTTTCACCTTTTCCATGCAGTGCTGGCAGGTGAATTTTCCGCAAGTGTGCCCTTCAGCATCCAGGTCAAAAACCAAGTCCGCGCTAAGCCAATTTTTCTTAACCATGGGGCGCGCGTCAGGGAATTCGTAGTAAGCAACAGAATGCGAAATGTAAAGCGGCGCCTCTGAAACAAGCCGCGAGCGCAACTCGCTCTCGTTCTTCACGCGTATGTGCCTGAATTCTATTTTTTTCTCCCAGCCTCCAAATCCGAATTCGCGCGACTCGGGCCGAAGGACGTTTATGCGGCTCTGTGAGTAGTGAGATGAGAATTTCTTGTGCAGGAATTCCTCCTCAAGGGTCCTTACGGAATGGTGCGGTGCGTCTGTAGGTTGTTCGTCCATCGTTTCACTCTATTCCTTTTTCTCAGCGGCGAGCCTTCGTAGCCTTGCGCCGTTTATCGCGTCCCTGTAGCGAAGCGGGGTTCCGCAGCGGCAGTCTGCAATGCAGACTCCGTACGAGTCCATGGTCGAGCACGAGGGCATATTGTATTTGTGCGACCGCAAATGCTCCACCTGGTACCTGGTAGTCTTTTCGGAGAAGTCTGGCGCGTGCCTGAAGTAATCCACAATTTTGTCCGTAGTCACGCCCGCGCTCACAAGGTAAATCCCAAGCGCCACGCGCGCGGTGTGAGGCAAATTGATTGAAAGCGCCAAGTCCTCAAGCATTTTTTTTATGCAGGGCGGGTAGTTCTCCTGCCCCACACTCACAGTTGCCACTTCAAGCTTCGGTATTAACGCAAGCATCCTCTTTCCCGCTTCAGTAATATCCTCGGAAAACTGCGCGCGGATGGGTAGCGAGCCTTCTATTTTCTTTTTCACGGCTTCCTCCATCATGCGGATCCTTTCGTGCCTGCTGACAAGCACAAATCCGTTTTCCAATTCCCTGTTCGTGAGTTTGTAATCCATTGAGCGTGGGGTGAAAGGCAAGTAGGCGGAAAGAGGAACAAGATAGTCCTTGCCCTTTTTCTCGAAACGAACGCCGAATTCCGATGCAACCAGCTCCACATGGCCGTTATTCGCAGCATCATCGCCTGCGAGGTACTCTCCCGCCCTCTTTGCTTCTGCAACGGCGTACCTGCTGATGATGTAGCGATTATTCGCAGAAGAAACAATCATCCTTGCGCCCGCGTAAATCGCGAGCTCCTCCTCGCGCGCGTCAGGCAGCTCGGCAACGCGCTTCACCTTCCCGGTAACAAGCGCATTGTTCACGCGCGCTTCCGCTTTTTCAACAAGCGTGGAAGTGAGTTCTAATCCAGACTCTGAAACGTAGTCCTTTGCCTGCTTAGTGAAAGGGTACCTGCTGCAGAAGATTAGGTCCGCACTAGCCATATAGCTAGGAGTGGGATAAGGGGATTTTAAAAAAGGGAGGCAGCCTGTCTGCCAGTGCAGCAGTGCGGGCAATCATTTCTTCATTAAACAAGCAAGCAGCGGGAAAGTGAGTGTCGCATCCCCCTCGACAAAGGCGGAGTTCTTCTCGTCCTTCAATTTGTTCCAGCTCACTGCCTCGCGCGGGCGCGCGCCTGAAAGCGAGCCGTCACCTTCTGTTCCGGTGGAGAGGTAAACTGCGTAGTCTAAACCATTCCGCAAAATAGCGGCGCCGATAAGGTGGTGCTTTGCTATCCCGCCGCCCAAGATAATGCCGCCTGTCTTGTCTGC
>JAPLWZ010000091.1 GCA_026396335.1 Microcaldota archaeon
ATGGGGCGCCGAAGGCGCCCGCGCCGCCGCTGGTCATGCTTGTTTTTCTCAGAAGAAGAAACTATGCGAGCTGTATCCCCCGCCTGAAGGCGGGTTCGCTCGCTTCGCTCGCGGATTTAGCTCGCGAGCATCATCTTAAATCGCTCGCGTACCGCCTGCAAGTAAAAGAATGCTCCATGGGCATGAGCAGCGATTGGAAAGAGGCGGCAGAAGAGGGCGCGACAATAGTGAGGATAGGCACTGCAATATTTGGAAAAAGAGACTGAACTGATTAAGATTAAGACCCATAGGGAAACGCGGGGTCGTTAGAATTTCCGCCTTTTCCGCCAATGTCATTGAAGAAATAATTGGCTATTTTATCAAAAATTGCCCTTACTTTCAATGCCCGCGGCAACACACTATCGTGATATTGCGAATATACCTTGTCACTCAGGGAATCAAGCAGTTCAAGCATCTGTGGCTTGTGGCTGGTTTTATGGTGCCCTGCCTTTATGCCTTTTTTCAGTTCGCTAAGGTCATACACCACTTCCTTGAGCCGCGTTTTTGATTCATTTTCGAGCTTGAGGTCTTCCGCTGCCTTTATTTGCTTGTTAACGAGGATTTTTTCGTTGGCAGTGAGCATTTTATCGACATTGTGCTTGAAGAAGAATGGCAGCGGAATCCCGGTTTTTTCGACAAGAAGCGGTTTTAAGTAGCCTTTTATCCCGAACCTAGGGTTGTGCATCTCAAAA
Organism: Microcaldota archaeon; assembly: GCA_026396335.1. GTDB lineage: Archaea > Micrarchaeota > Micrarchaeia > Anstonellales > Anstonellaceae > UBA10161. The sequence goes on from JAPLWZ010000091.1 coordinate 732, forward strand.
AGTGCCCGGGTGTCAAGATGATTATCAATAATGAACTTTCTGGTGATAAGCGTAGGCTTGCAGTCCACCTTAAACTTCCGGATAATAGGCTTCAGTTGCACAGAATCCTCCCGGTTTTGAATATGACTGCGCAGGCTTTTAACATTGAGTTTTTACGCTGCAGTGCCTGTACCGTCCTCCTCTATTATGCACCCCTAATTTTGGCTCTTTTATGCCCAGGCAGGCAGTTCGCGCATGTGCCTTTCCACATACCGCTCTGCCATGTAGAGGGAGATCTTTTTCGCCTTCATAAAGTAAGCGATCATCTGCGCGCGGACCTCTTTCTTCGACTTCAGCTTTCCTTTTGCGTCTGCGCAGTAAATGCACCAGTTTTTCATGCCCAGCGCGCGCACCTTTGAATTAATGAGCGGCATTCCGCAGCTTATGCAAATCTCTTTCATATTACCACCTTGCCACTGTTGGTGTCGCCGTATTTTTATACCAATCTACTAAATCTACTCTGATGCTATCTGACAAAGCCCGTTCTGCGCCCACCTCGCCAGGCGTTTATATCTTCAGGAATAGTGCAAGCACACCCATTTACATAGGCAAGGCGAAAAACATCAGGAACAGGGTGGCGAACTACTTTGGCACCGGGCTTCTGGACCGCACTGAACAGATGGTGGCAAATGCCGCGTCGCTCGAGTTCATTGTCACAGACAACGAGGCAGAGGCGCTGCTTCTGGAAAGCAGGCTCATTGCGCAGTACCAGCCGAAATACAATCTCGATTT
>JAPLWZ010000020.1 GCA_026396335.1 Microcaldota archaeon
AATTTCGAGTATTTCCTGCTCGGCATTGTAATTGCCGCTGTTGGTTCGCTCGCCTCATTCTTCCTTCTGAAAAAATTCGCGAAACTGGAACTCGGGCTTCATGAAAAGCTCGCCATATTCGGGCAGGCGCTGGACGGTGCTGCAACTTTTGTCGTCATCGACATTTTCTCCGCGCAGACCGGCAAGGGCTACTTTGAGCAGCACGTTCTTTCAGGCGGCATAGGCACCGCAACTCCGCTTGGCTTCTTCCTTTTCTTCCTCGTGAAAGTGTCGCTTGCAACCGCGATTGTTTACTTTTTGAAAAAGGAAAAGATGGATGCACGCGATGCGGCGCTTGTTCTGATAGTGGTTGCAATAATGGGATTTGCGCCAGGTATCCGCGATTTGCTCAGGATGCTTGCGGGAACTTGAACACGCGTACTTACATCCCAAAGCCCTTTCTTATGAACTCGACAGCGAATGCCGCAAGCAGCACGCCCATCACGCGAGACATTATCTCAAGCCCGTTCTTGCCGATTATTTTGTAGACTGGCGTGGATGCAAGAAGTATGAGATAACTTGTGATACAGGTAAGAATGCCTGCAATAAGCACGTTGTAGAATCCTATCGTGTTTGCAAGAAGGATCGAGGTGAGCATGGTGCCCGGGCCTGCGAGAAGCGGCACGCCGATTATCACTGCTTCGACAGGCGCCTCTTCGGTTTTCCCCATATTGATGCCAAGCGCAAAAGAAAGTGAAATCAGAAGCATCAGTATGCCGCCGCCGATTTCAAATGACTCGAGGCGTATGCCCATGAACTGGAGGACCAGGGGGCCGACAAACAGGAAACCGAGAAGCACGCCGGTTGCGACAACAGCGGCGATATTTGCCGCCTCGCGCTTCTTCTGCTGAGTAAATTTCTTCGTGAGAGTAAGGAATACTGGGACTGAAGTGAATGGGTCCATTACGACAAAGAGCGCGATGTATGCCGTGATAATAGAAGTGAGTGCAATCTCGAACTCAACCATGCTTGTCGCCGGAATGAGATCGCAGTAAGAGTTTAAAACTCATTGCCGTCAAGAACAGTCGAACGGTGCTCCAATAGTCTAGCCCGGTCAAGGACGCTGGCCTTTCAAGCCGGTAACCCGGGTTCGAATCCCGGTTGTAGCATTTTCTATTACTTTTTCTCAGGCGCGCAGCCAGATATGTCTATGATTATGAATTCAGCAAGATCAGTTACTGACTGCTGCAATTCGGCTCCCATATAAATCAACTCGTAAAAATCAAAATAAAAAAAAACAAAAAAGAAAATTATGAACCTGGAGGCGCGCAATCACCTTGAAAGTGATATTGCCGTCGCTTGATGGGGGAGGAGGGGGCTCATCATTGTTTTTTACTTCGAGCCCCGCCCCTGGCTGATTTCCCGCGCAACCGTACGCGAGCATGAATGCCGTGGCGAAAAGCGCCACGAGCAATACTGTTTTCAGATTCACATCACTCACCTTAAGCGGGCGGAACCGGTGGTTGCTCCCCGGTCGCGCCAAGCTGGCAGGCTGAGGACACTTTTATCCAGTAAGCCTTGCCAGGCGAGAGTGTTGAGGCAAGCACATATGGGCTTGCGGACGCCTGCGGGCCGTTGTTGTAGTACCAAGGCCCCGCGGTTATGTCGCAGCTGCCCTTGAAGTCTGCCACCTGTGCGTCAGACCCGAGTGCACCCACAAGGTTCCATCCTGCGAACAGAGTGGAAATCTCACTTGTGTAGCTGCCTGCGTTCACATCAACCTTGCAGTCCTTTGCAGCCTTTATCCAATAGCCAAAGCCTGGCACGAGCGTGCTCTCCTTCACATAGCCGCCCTGTGTTAGGCGCCATGCGTATTGTGTTGAGCCGCATGCATCTTGCACACGCTGCATTGGGACTTTTGCCATCACCGGCACGGAAACCATGTTCCAGCCAGAGGACATCACTATCACGCTTGATGCAACTGTATTGTTGTTGGTTGTGCCGTTGATTCCAGGCGGAGGAGGAGGCACTTGCCCTGCGATCCTCACCTTAGTAGATGCCTCTGCCACCTTGCGGAAATTTTCCCTGCAGGGCATGCCTACTGCTGGATCTGATTGCGGCGGGCAGGTTGCGCCTGTTGATTCAGACACTTCTATCCTGACAATTTTCATCCCGGGATTGCGTGCCGTGAAAAGCGCGTCAATTGTTTTGCTTTCGCCGCTCTTGAGCACTATGTAATCAGTGCGGTCCTGCGATGCAGAGGCAGCCGTTGAAACCGCTGAGACAACTGCGCCGCCAGAGCCTGATCCGCGCATCCGTCCGTTTGAGTCATCTGTTGAGTCTGCACCCGTTTGCGCTTGAACGTTCTTGTCCTCTTGTTTTACATCCGTGCTGCCGTCAGATGATCCGCCGAATATGGATGAGACTGCCCTGGCGGTAGCTGTGAATATGTCGTCGCTTCCGCGCCCGTTCTGCGAGTCTGCGCTTGTAGCTTCCTTAAGCGAGATCGTTCTGCCTGGGCGTGAAAAGTCCGTGCCCTCCATACCAGTCATTTTGAGTTCGACTTTGAACTTTTTGTCAACCGGCATTGCATCCAAATTAGGGTCCTGCGTGTAAGATACAGTTCCGACTACTTTTACCGTGTCGCCAACCTGCACCTCCTGGGGAGACGCAGCGATTGAGACCTTCACTGAAGCATCAGATGACGCGGCATTAGTGCCGGTATTGGTATTAGTATTCGATCCATCTGAAACTTTCCTGCACCTGTATTGCACGCAGCCGTTTGAGTCCTCTTGCTTGTATTCTACTGTTCCGCCCTGGCAGACCTCTCTTGCGTCAGGACAGGCAGGCTGGATTGATGTGTCAGATGCATCTGTTTGCGCGGCAACTGCGACAGGCACAGGGCCGCCAGTTACCGTGGCTGCGCCGCTGCTTCCGCCGGATTCGGCTTCGCGCGCGAATGCCATCGGAGAAACTAGCAATAGCAGGACCGCTGCAACTGCAAATACGTTTTTCATTTCCATTCCCAATCACCCTTGCGGGACGAACCCGCGTTTTTAGTTTCAATGTTTTTTTCAAATGCAGAAACGCCTATCCGCGTTCCTGATGAGTCTTCTGGGCCGGTCCGTTGCTTAAAAAGAGTTTGTGAAACGGACCCGGTCCGCAGTATATAAAGCTTCCGCGGTCCGATGGAATTTTCTCGACGTAAAACCAGTTTTTACTTTCACTCGTGCAGCCAGTCATCTATTTCCGCAAGCAAATTCCTGCCAAACGGAGTGAGCTTGACAATGCGCTTTCGCTCAAGCGAGCGCAGGTTGCGAAGGAGAGATGTTTTCGGAATGAGGAGTTTGTGCTGCAGTTGCGAGCGCTTTGCACGGCCGCCTGCCTTGAAAAGGAAGCGCACTATTTCAGATTCGCGGTCAGTCAAGGTTGCAAGCACGGCCTTTACTTTTGGATCGGTTAGCTTTGATTGCATGCCGCCTTTGCCCCCATCGTCGTTTTTATTCTTTTTTGCTTTTCGAGGAGTGACCGCAGGCTCAACTTGCTGCGCAGGGCGCGTCTCTTCGTGCGGACGCGGATTATTCTTCCCTTTTTGCAGCGCGCGGGATGCAAAATAAGCCGCTACTAAAATCACTGCCACAGCAAGCACAACTAACAGAATCGGAAACTGCTCGCCCTGTGCCGCCTTTTTCGTCACCTCTACTAAAACGGAAATTGTTTTTTCGTATGCCACCTGCACTTCCACAGTGCCTGCAAGTGAATCAGTCGTAGCAGAAATTTGGCACGTTCCAACAGGCAGCGCCTTGAAGATGAAATCCCCTGCTTCGCCTGCCTGCACGATTGCGCCGCCATTCACGCGCGCATAATCAAAACCGGATGAAGGGCAGGCAACCTTTACTTTTGCGCCGCCAACTGATGCGCCTGAAAGCTGCACGGCCCCTGCCACGCTTCCCGCAGGATAGAAAACCAGAGTTACATTCTCCTCTTTTGTTGTATCAACCTGCGCTGTTGCCGCATGGTCTATCACCGCAGTTGCTGAATCCGCAAGAAGCGCATCGAGTTCGTATTTGCCGTTTCCAAGTGAAAGCACAAAATGCCCAGATGAATCAGTCACCAGCCTGCTGATTGTTTCCGAGTCATTCGAGCGGGAGAGTATCACTACAGGCAGATTGGAAACAGTTTTGCCGTCGGAAAATGTGGCAGTGCCAAAAATCACGCCCGTGCCGGATGGAATGGATGGCGGTGCCTCATCTGCAGCCGCAGCAAATGCTGCCGAAGCTAGCAGGAAAAGAAAAAAGAAAGTGGGTGCCGCAAATTTCATTTCGTAGCCTTGATTTACTTCTTCTCGTCGTCCTTCACCACAAACTTCACCATTACGAAGATGACGAGTGCGATTACCAGGAAGTCAATGAGTGCGCCTACAAAGTCGCCAATCAACAGGCTCTTGGGCGCCGTAGCAGTTCCGCCTATCTGAATGGCAAATGCCTTCCAGTCTCCGCCGGGAAGCAGAAGCGAAATTATGGGCATGAATATGTCAGCCACCAGTGCAGTCACCAGTTTGCTTGCAGCAGCGCCTATTATGAACGCAATTGCAAGGCCGATTACCTTGTGCTTGTTCAGAAACAGCATGAACTCATCTACGAAACCCATTAAATCCACCTCAAGCTAAGCATTTACTAAGAATAATAAAAAG
>JAPLWZ010000079.1 GCA_026396335.1 Microcaldota archaeon
CATAGGTTCTCACTTCAAGCGAGTTTCTGTTCCCCTTGTACTCGAGCTTCCAGGTGAGCGTGCCTTTCTCGCAAACTATTTCGCAGCCGCGGGTGTAATCCTGCCTGACAAAATCAAGGTGCACGTTCGCAATCGCGCCGCTCTCAAACTCGAGCGAAATCTCAGCCGTGTCCTCTGTGTCTATGCTGAGGCTGCTTGTTTTTTTTGCAAGGCACGAAAGCAGTGTGGGCTTGCCAAGTATCCAGCAAAGGTAATCCAGCTCGTGACTCGCCTCAAGTATGAGCCCGCCGCCCATTTTCTTTTTTCCAGTGTAGCCCTTTGTGTAATCTGTTCCCGGCCGCCAGTAAGGCAGGTATTGTGCGAATATTGCTCGGGCGCAAAGCACCTTTCCGTATGCGCCAGACTGGACAAGCTCTTTCATTTTTGCAAGAGCAGGCACAAACCTCAAATTGTAGCCGACCTGCACCTTCACGCCTTTCTTCTCTGCGGCTGCCATTATCTTTTCAGCGCCCTGTATGCTGTCTGCCACTGGCTTTTCCACGAATACTGCCGCGCCCGCTTCAATTGCCTCAAGCGCAATCTGCACGTGCGTGCTGGTGGGCGTGCAGACAAGCGCCGCGTCCGGCTTCTCCGCAAGCGCTTCGCTGAGCTTTTCGTACGCATGCAGCTTGAGCTCGCGCTCCATCCAGGCGCGGTTGTCTGGCGAGATGTCGCAGGTAATGACATCATAGCCAAGCGTGGACAGGTTGCGCGCATGCCTTCTTCCGATTGAGCCGCAGCCAACTACAAGAAATTTCATCGAATGCCTCCCGAAGTTATGCCCTTTTGCCTCCCGAGTGTTTTAAAGTTTTCCATCGTGACTTTTCCCATGGGCAACTGGGCTGTTTTTGCATATCTGCCGGCGTACAATGTGCAGCGCACAGCGCCAGAACTGACTGTTCGCATGGCTGCAGTTGGGAAAAAACTCGCGGCGCGCGGCTTTACGCTCAAACAGGCGCTGTTTGTTGATGACGGCTCAACTGACGGCACGGCAAAGCAGCTTTCTCATCTTGCACGCAAGCACAAATTCGTGCGGATCATCCGCTTCAAAAAGAACCGCGGCGCAATGCAGGCGCTCTTCACAGGCATGCGCGTTTCACTGCTCTCCGCGAAAAAGGCAAAGCTTCCCCTCAAGAAGTGCATATTCGTGCGCATGGACTCTGACCTTGAGCACCAGCCAGAGGATTTGCTGAAGCTTCTCGTGCCAATTTCATCTGGAAAATCGCGCATTTCAGCCGGCTACATACCGTTCGACGCAAGAAGCGGCACGGCAATGCGCGGCTTCAACAGGAAAATCGGGCTTGAGGAAAGCAGGCGCCTGCTGCGCGCGCCCATCCCGCAGTTCTGCCCTGGCTTCAACGCAATCCGCGGCGACCTTTTCGCGCGCCTTGCCCCGATGTTGGCGAAAAAGGCTGCCTCATTCAAGCGGGCAACTGGGAAAACCATGCTTACAATTGACATAGTCGAGCTTGCAGCAGCAAAAAAGATGGGTGCATCGCCCGCAGTGGTGCGGCTGCGCAAAATACAGGGCAAATGGCTAAAGATTGCTGACCCGAAAAAGATTGCCGCTTATACTGTTTATCACAGGCTGACAATGGATTTTTTGCTCGGAAAAAATTAGATTTTGCACTCAAAAAGTGCCGGCCCGCCTGAAAAGCCGTTCTTCTGGAAAATCGCCTGTGACGCCTTGTTGCCTTCCTTCACGCGCGCAACGAGCTTTTTCATCCCGAGTTTTTTTGCCTCTTGCTTTGCCGTTGCAATTGCCGCAAGCCCGATTCCCTTGCCCTGCATAGTGGGCGCCACCAGTATGTGCACTTCGTGCGCGCCTTTCTCGCTTTCGCCATCACTTTCATACGGGTCGAGCCGCAGAAGGCCAGCATCCTTTCCATCTGCAACAATGATGAATGAGTGTTT